>NZ_DERI01000011.1:140370-380657 GCF_002362375.1 Maribacter sp. UBA3344
TTGGTCATGCAGCTTTTGAAGGTGGTGCCGGCGGTTTTGGCGGTGGCGGCATGAATATGGATGATATCTTCAGCCAATTTGGTGATATTTTCGGTGGTGCTTTTGGTGGCGGCGGCTTTGGTGGATTTGGCGGCGGTGGCGGTCAAAGAAGGGTAAAAGGAAGTAACCTCCGTATTAGGGTTTCTTTGACCTTGGAAGAAGTTGCCAATGGTGTTGAGAAGAAAGTTAAAGTAAAGAGAAAAGTACAGGCAGAAGGTGTTACTTACAAAACATGTTCTACGTGTAATGGAAGAGGTCAGGTGACCAAAATTCAAAATACCATACTTGGTAGAATGCAAACAGCTGCAGTTTGTAATACTTGTGGCGGTAGTGGACAGATTTTGGACGGTAAACCTGGTGATGCCGATGCACAGGGATTAAAGGTAGTGGAAGAAACGGTATCTATTAATATTCCGGCCGGTGTAGAAGAAGGTATGCAGTTGAAGGTTCCTAACAAAGGTAACGATGCTCCGGGTAACGGGGTGCCGGGAGACCTGTTAGTGGCTATAGAAACACAAGAGCATAGTACATTAAAAAGAGAAGGTGATAACTTGCATTATGATCTTTATGTAAGTATCTCTGATGCGGTTTTAGGTACATCTAAAGAAATAGATTCAGTTGGTGGTAAGGTTCGTATTAAATTAGAGCCAGGAATACAATCAGGTAAAATATTGAGATTACGAGGTAAAGGTATTACTAGCTTAAACGGATATGGAGCTGGTGATATATTGGTTCATGTTAATGTGTGGACACCTAAAGAATTGAATAAAGAACAAAAAGAGTTCTTTGAAAAAATGCAAGGCAATGATAATTTTGAGCCTAGACCGGAGAAATCTGATAAGTCATTTTTTGAAAAAGTGAAAGATATGTTCTCTTAATTTCTAAATATTTGGTTATTAAATAAAAAACGTATATTTGAGATAATATTGGGCGACCAATATTAATTTTCTTTTTCATAGCAATTTTTTTCCCATCCTTGATTTATTAAGGGTGGGTTTTGCTTTTTAGGGCATATCGTTTTATGCTTATCTCTACTGTAATTGGTTTGGTATAAAGGAATCATAAAGAGTATAGCAGGTCAAAACAATTCAATATCTTTGTAGAAATTGAGTACATGAGTCACATTTTGGTAGCTAATGATGTCACCAAACAGTTTGGGAGCCATACGGCATTAAAAAACGTTTCCCTAGAAATTCCTAAGAATAGTATTTACGGTTTATTGGGACCAAATGGTGCTGGTAAGACCACATTGATACGTATTATTAATCAGATTACTTTTCCTGACCAGGGTAAGGTATATTTTGACGGCGAGCTGTTAAAAACCGAGCATATTGCACAGATTGGGTATCTGCCCGAAGAACGGGGACTGTACAAGAGCATGAAGGTAGGTGAGCAGGTATTGTATTTAGCTCAATTAAAGGGACTGTCAAAAGCTGAGGCAAAAAAGCGGCTTAAGTATTGGTTTGAAAGACTGGAGATAGGTGATTGGTGGAACAAAAAGATTCAAGAGCTTTCTAAAGGTATGGCCCAAAAAATTCAATTTGTTGTCACGGTACTTCATGAACCCAAATTATTGATTTTTGACGAGCCTTTTAGTGGCTTTGACCCTATCAACGCCAATATCATTAAAGAGCAAATCCTAAGCTTAAAGGATAAAGGTACTTCTATTATATTTTCAACACATAGAATGGAATCTGTAGAAGAATTATGTGAGCATATTGCCTTAATTCATAAATCCGAAAAAATACTTGACGGTAAATTATCCGATATTAAAAAAGCATATAAAAACAATATTTTTAAAATTGGTTTGCAAACGGATAATCAAGAATTGTTGATGAACGAGATGAAAAGTAAATTTCAGATTCTTGACCATCAATATGATGTTCTGGAAAATCAGTTGAATTTAGAGGTACAATTACCTTCAAATGAGTCTAGGGAGATTCTATCATTTCTAGGGTCAAGGGCAAATGTTAATGAGTTTAAGGAGACGATACCTTCTGCAAACGATATTTTTATTAAAACTATTCAAAACAAAAATATCGCTCATGAATAAATTACCTCTAATTATTAAAAGAGAATACATAGCCAAAGTTCGCAATAAGTCTTTTGTGGTTATGACCTTTTTGAGCCCTTTTCTAATGGTAGGTATGATATTGTTGATTGCATATTTAACGCAATTAAATGATAAAGATAAAAAGGTAATAGGTGTATTGAACGAAAGCGAATATTTTGCAAATGAATTTGTAACATCAGAAGCTACATCATACATCAACTTTAACAACATCACACTGGCACAGGCAAAAGACTCTACATTAAGTTTGGGTTTTTACGGTCTAATTTATTTGCCTAACGAATCTAGTTTGGAGAAGGTGGCAAAAAGAGCTTTTTTTTATAGCCAAGATGCTCCTAGCTCGACCATATTAGATAAATTAGAATCTTCCATTAATAGCAGATTACGGCAAGAAAGATTGCGTGAGTTGGGTGTGTCTCCCAAAGAATATGCTGAAATGGATCGCGATTATGCCATCAATATTGAAACTTTTGATGGTACACAGAACGTAAAAGGTATCAATGAGATAAAGGCCATAATAGGTGGGGCGTTCGGTTATCTTATTATGATGTTCATTATTATCTATGGTGGGTTTGTTATGCGTAGCGTTATTGAGGAAAAAACCAGTAGAATAATTGAGGTCATTATCTCATCAGTGAAACCTTTTCATTTAATGATGGGTAAAATAATTGGTACCTCGTTAGCGGGTATTACGCAATTTGGAATTTGGATTATCTCTGGCGGAATATTATTGATAGTTGGCTTGGCTATTTTTGATATTGATCCTGCGAGCTTAACCAAAGGTGGTGGTGTTGCTCCAGGTATGGTGAACGGTGCAAGTGTAGATGTAGATGCCCTTACACAAAATGTACAGTTATATGCCCAAGAAATTTTTGAGATTCCGATCATAGCAATGTTGGTGTTTTTTATAATTTATTTTGTTCTGGGATATTTAATTTATAGTTCTATCTATGCAGCAATTGGCGCTGCGGTAGATAATGAGACCGATACACAGCAATTCATTTTCCCGGTAATACTTCCGTTAATGCTAGCTATTTACGTTGGCTTCTTTTCGGTTTTCAGTAACCCTAACGGACCAATAGCCGTTGCTTTCTCTCTTTTTCCGTTAACCTCGCCAATTGTTATGTTAATGCGTTTGCCTTGGGGTATAGGTGAAGGTGGTGTACCGTTATGGCAATTGATTACATCTATTTTAATTTTAATAGGTACATTTATAGGTATTGTTTGGGTTGCCGCAAAAATTTACCGAGTGGGAATTTTAATGTACGGTAAAAAACCTACTTATAAAGAATTGTATAAATGGCTTAAATACTCGTCATAATGCAGGAGGGTACAGAAAAAATAAAGGAAATAATAGAAGATGATGTTTGGGGAACCATTAAAAAATTCTTGGATCTAGGTTATCAATTTGGTGATGGTGAAAAATCCATCCATATTACTGTAGGTCTTCTGTTACTGCTTACGGTAGCTTTTTTACTTACCAGTACGGTTTTACAAGCAATTCGTAGATTTTTTACCAGAAAAATGGAAATGGATGATAAGCTGAAGTTTATCAGTATTTTCAAGTTTATTAAATATCTGGTCTATGTTGTAGTGATTCTTTTTACCATGAGTGCTGCAGGTATAGATATTACCATTCTAATTACGGCATCCGCTGCGTTATTCGTCGGACTTGGACTGGCTTTACAAGAAATTTTTCAGGATATTATTGGTGGTATTTTTATCATTGTAGACAAGTCTTTAAGAGTTGGGGATATCATTGAAATTGACAATAAAGTCGGTAAGGTATTTGAAATTAAATTGCGTACCACAAGGGCAATTACCAGAGATGATAAGGTGATCATAATTCCCAATCACAAATTTATTAGTGATATAGTGTACAACTATACTCAAAACCATAAAACTACACGAGAGTTGGTACGTGTTGGTGTAGCTTACGGTAGTGATATTGATTTAGTGACCAAAATATTATTGGATGTTATTAAGAGGCAAAGAAATATATTAAAAAGCCCAAAACCATTTGTTATTTTTGAAGATTTTGGTGATTCGGCACTAGTTTTTGCTGTTAATTTTTACATTACCGATAGCTTTACAGATCCCAAAATAAAGAGTGAAGTAAGGTATAAAATAGATGCTGAATTCAGAAAGCATAACATTTCTATTCCTTTTCCGCAAAGAGATGTTCATTTGTATCAACAGGCACCTTTTCAACACAGCAATGTATCAAATACAAATAGTGATGATAAAGCATAAGTATGCTTGCCTGGGAATTCTGTTTTTAATGATGTTTGTTGTTGAGCCCTTTTATTCTCAAACACCAGATGTGTTAAGGTTAGAGTATATGTTGATGCCGGAAAATAGCGGTGAGGTAGAGACTTCACGTATAAAATTGGTGCTCAACGTTCCCTTTGCGGTCCGTGATAAAAAAGATTACGTAGTGTTGGGGGCTGAATATAACAGATATAATTTTGAGGTGCCAGATGATTTATTTCCGGATGCTGGCGATTTAAGCAAGTTCCACGTGTTGGATGTAAATTTTGCTTATTTATATAAATTAAGTGAAAAGTGGAATCTAATAGGTGTTGTAACACCAAGGTGGTCATCTAATTTTGTTGAAGAACTACAAGAAGATGACTTTAACATGAACTACACGGTTGGGGCATATAAAAACGTAAAGGATGTAGAAAAGCCATATATGTTGGTTTTAGGAATTTCATATAATGGCACTTCTCCTATAGACGTTCCGTTGCCTTTTGTGTATTATGAAAAAAGGTTCCACCCCAATTGGTCTTATGTATTGGGAGCACCAAAATCAGGAATGAAATATTTTACCAAGAAAGGTCATTTTTTTCAAACCGAAGTATTTTTAGATGGATATTATGTCAATATTCAAAACGATATTTTATTGTCTGGTAACAATTTATCTACTGATGTGTCTTCAACGGCATTATTATTGACATTAGGTTATCAGTATAAAATAACTAAAGATATGTCCGTCTACTTTATAGGTGGTAGATCTATTTATCAGAATAGTGCATTAAGAAACGAAGAACGAGAAGATATTTTCACGTTGAACGATGCAGCCGGACTTTACTTTAGAACAGGAATTAGAATAGGAATTTAAAAAGCAGTTATGTCAAAAATATTAGTAATAGAAGATGAAGCGGCAATTAGAAGGGTGTTGGTTAAAATTTTATCTGAAGAAAGCGACTCTTATTCAGTAGAGGAGGCCGAAGACGGATTAAAAGGATTGGAAACCATAAAGAACAACGACTATGATTTGGTGCTTTGCGATATTAAAATGCCAAAAATGGATGGTGTAGAAGTATTGGAAGCGGCTAGAAAGATAAAACCGGAAATTCCGTTCATTATGATTTCTGGGCATGGAGATTTAGATACTGCTGTAAATACTATGAGGTTAGGTGCTTTTGACTATATCTCAAAACCACCGGATTTAAATAGATTGCTTACCACCGTAAGAAATGCCTTGGATCGTAAGGTTTTGGTCGTTGAGAATAAAAACCTAAAGAAAAAGGTGAGTAAGAATTATGAGATGATCGGTGAAAGTAATGAGATAAACATTATAAAAGAGATCATTGAAAAAGTAGCGCCTACTGATGCACGTGTTCTTATTACAGGTTCAAATGGTACGGGTAAAGAGCTTGTAGCTCATTGGTTACATGAGAAAAGCGCCAGGAGTTCATCACCATTTATTGAAGTTAATTGTGCTGCAATACCATCAGAATTAATTGAAAGTGAGCTTTTTGGACATGTAAAAGGTGCTTTTACATCTGCTGTTAAAGATAGGGCGGGTAAGTTTGAGGCTGCCAATAAGGGAACTATTTTCCTAGATGAAATTGGTGATATGAGTTTGTCCGCTCAAGCCAAAGTGTTAAGGGCACTTCAAGAAAGTAAAATCTCTCGTGTAGGTACGGATAAGGATATAAAAGTAGATGTTCGTGTAGTGGCGGCAACGAATAAAGACTTGAAAAAGGAGATTGAAAAGGGTAATTTTAGAGAAGATCTATATCATAGACTAGCAGTGATATTGATTCAAGTGCCTAGTTTAAATGATAGAAGAGATGATATTCCCTTGTTAATAGAACATTTCTCTAAGAAAATAGCTGAAGAGCAAGGTATGGCAGGTAAAACCTTCTCTAGTAAAGCTATTGATTTGCTTAAGGCCTATGATTGGACCGGGAACATTCGTGAACTTAGAAATGTAGTTGAACGCCTAATAATTCTTGGTGGTCAACAAGTTTCAGAAGATGATGTAAAATTGTTCGCTAGTAAATAACCTTTTATTTAGCGGCAGAGCAATTACCAATTCTGTTCAAAGCTTCTTGGGTTATCTCTTTGGTGCGTAAATTGTAATATTTACTTCCTTCTGTAATATTAGGTTTTAATAACTGAGCTTCGCATTCCTCATAAATTCTAGTAGCAAATGCGGTAGCCTCTTTACAATTTACACTTTCAACTACCTTGTTAAGTGAGAATCTGTATTTCTCTAAAGAGATGTCTATAGTTTCAAAAAGGCTTTTACCTTTTTCTGGTGTTTTTTTAATGCTGGTATTTGAAGTAGATGTAGTCGTATTTACAGATAATTCATTGTTGGAATATACGCTGTCATGCGTATCGTGAGATTCCAATACCATAATAGTGTTATTGGTCAGTTCTATAGATTCATTTAAGTAGCTAATAGTGCCTTCTAGAGTTGTTGACCTTGTTGCTAGGGTAAGTACTTCTATGTTCTCGTACATACTGGTTTTAGCAAATTTACAACCGCAAATATTCAGCTGTTCTTTAGATTTTTCCAAGGCGTTTAAAGCCTTGTAGGCGTAAAATCTGGCTTGGTTGATGTCTTGTGTTTGTAGGGCGGCAGTTATTTGGGATTTTGCATAACCCATGTTTGAATTGGCATACTCACATTCCACATTGTTGGCAAATGTGGGAAAGGATAATAGAACAATAGTGTAGAAAAAAATGATATTTTTCTTCATAAGTAGGTGTTTTTGGGTGTAAGAGTTGGGACCTTACAGGCATAAATTTATATGCTTTACCCTATTGAAAATATTATTTTCGATACAATACCGTTCAATCACGTTAAACGGAAAGCTGTAAAATCAGTTTTAACAGTTTTCTAAATTATTAGTATTCGTAGGTTTAATATTTTATATTTCAGTATGAATAATATAAATATAGAGAAATATAAAGCAACTAAAGATTTTAAAATATCTGAAAATGAGACATTTGAAGATTTTGGTAAATCTGATAAAGAGTTAAAAAAAGACTTATCTAAAGTTAGAAGAGAGCTTGGGGAGTTTCAAGATACTATTTACGCACATGGTAAGTATAGTATTTTAGTATGTCTACAAGGTATGGATACAGCAGGGAAAGATAGCCTTATTCGTGAGGTGTTCAAAGATTTTAACGTAAGTGGCGTAGAGGTTCATAGTTTTAAGGTGCCTACTGAATTGGAATTAAGTCATAATTACTTATGGAGACATTACTTGGTCTTGCCTGCAAAGGGCAAATTTGGCGTTTTCAATAGAACCCATTATGAAAATGTTCTTGTCACTAGGGTACACCCAGAGTATATTTTAAATGAACATATTCCCGGTATACATACCGTAGAAGACATTGATCAAAAGTTTTGGGATAAAAGGTTTGAGCAAATCAATGATTTTGAAAGACATTTAGCTGAAAACGGTACATTAATATTTAAGTTTTTTCTAAATCTTTCAAAAGAAGAGCAAAGACAGCGTTTATTAAGAAGACTTGCTATCAAGGAAAAACATTGGAAGTTTTCTCCCGGAGATTTAAAGGAACGTAAATTGTGGTCTGTGTACCAAAAGTGCTATGAAGAGGCTATAAGTAAAACTACACATGAACACGCACCATGGTTTGCAGTTCCTGCGGATAATAAAAAGGCAACCCGTGTAATTGTTGCAAATATTTTATTGCAATCGTTAAAAAAATACAAAGATATTAAAGAGCCTATGTTGAGCGAAAAAATAATGGCTAATTTAGACAGCTATGAAGAACAATTACAAAGTGAGCAGTAAGCTAGCTCTAATATTTATTATCGCTTTTATAGCTGTGGGTAAATCACAGAGTAAAGATGAGGTACAGATCAAAAAAATGTATGATTTAGCACTTACCGAAGGTAAAGGTTATGAGTGGTTAAATTATTTGTCTAACCAAATTGGGGGTAGATTGTCCGGGTCCGTGCAAGCTCAGCAAGGGGTTGATTATACAAAGTCTCAGTTAGATTCTTTAGGTGTTGATCGGGTGTGGTTGCAACCTGTCATGGTGCCAAAATGGGTTAGGGGAACTCCAGAATTTGCTTATTTTGAAACAACACCGGGTATAACTACAAATGTTGCCATTTGTGCATTGGGCGGCTCGGTGGCAACCCCGCCAAAGGGAATAAAAGCCAATATTATTGAAGTCGAGGGTGTTGAGCAGTTAACGACCTTGGGCAAGGATAAAATTGAAGGAAAAATCGTTTTTTTCAATAGACCAATGGACGCTACTGAAGTTAATACGTTTACAGCGTATTCCAATTGTGTGGATCAGAGATATGCCGGGGCATTGGAGGCATCCAAATACGGAGCCTTGGGGGTTATCGTACGTTCAATGAACTTAAGGTTGGATGATTTTCCGCATACGGGGTCTATGACCTATGGTGATCAGCCAGAGTCAGAGAGAATTCCTGCTGCAGCTATAAGTACCAATGCAGCGGAAATGTTGAGCACTTCCTTAAAATTGAATCCGGAAATTAACTTCTACTTCAAACAGAATTGTAAACAGTTCAAGGATGTAGAATCTTATAATGTAATTGCAGAAATAAAAGGTTCTGAAAAGCCAGAGGAAATTATTGTCGTAGGCGGTCATTTAGACTCGTGGGACTTAGGTGACGGTTCCCATGATGATGGTGCTGGCTGTGTACAAAGTATGGAGGTTTTAAATCTTTTCAAAAAAACAGGATACAAACCAAAACGTACTGTTAGGGTCGTTCTTTTTATGAATGAGGAAAACGGATTGCGAGGCGGTAACAAATACGCTGAGGTTGCTATCTCAAATAATGAAAAGCACATTTTTGCTTTAGAAAGTGATTCGGGTGGGTTTACTCCTAGAGGTTTTACCTTTGATAGCTCTCAAGAGAATTTCGAAAAGGTCTTGAAATGGAAAAATTTGTTTGAACCTTATCTTGTACATTATTTTGAAAAAGGTTTTGCTGGTGCAGATATAGGACCTCTAAAAAAAGATGGTCTGGTAATGGCAGGTCTAAGACCTGATTCTCAACGTTATTTTGATCATCATCATGCAGAAAACGACACTTTTGAACATGTAAATAGACGAGAACTACAGTTGGGTGCGGCAACAATGGCAAGCTTAGTTTATTTGGTAGACGCTTATGGCTTTTAGTTTTAGGTTAGGGCTTGTGAAATTAAGGAAAGTGTAAATTTCAAAAATGACCGTCAAAGGTACAAACCGTTAAAATTCTTTACCTTTGCGGCTTACTAAAAAATACAATAATGGAAGAAGGAATTTACGCCAAGTTCAATACAAGTAAAGGCGAAATACTAGTTAAGTTAACATATGATAAAACACCTGGTACCGTAGGTAATTTTGTTGCTTTGGCAGAAGGTGATAAAGAAAATAGTGCTAAAGCTAAAGGTGAGCCATACTACAACGGTTTAAAATTTCATAGGGTTATTCCAGATTTTATGATTCAGGGTGGTTGTCCTCAAGGTACCGGTACCGGTGATGCCGGATATAAATTTGATGATGAGTTCCATCCAGAATTAAAACATGACACTCCAGGGGTGCTTTCTATGGCTAATGCAGGTCCTGGAACCAATGGAAGCCAGTTTTTTATTACTCATGTACCAACACCTTGGTTAGATAATAAGCATACTGTATTTGGTCATGTAGCAGCTGGGCAAGAAGTAGTGGATGCAATTGCTCAAAATGATGTAATTGAATCTTTAGAAATTGTTAGGGTAGGTGATGAAGCTGAAAAGTGGAATGCATTAAAGGCCTTTGAAGATTTCAATGCATCTGGTGAAGCAAGATTGGCAGCAGAAAAGGCAAAACAAGAAGCTGAACTAGATAAGGTTGCTGCAGGTTTTGAATCTACGGCATCCGGTCTTCGTTATAAAATGATTCAGAAAGGTGATGGCGCCAAAGCGGAAAAAGGAGAAAAAGTGTCTGTACATTATGAAGGATCACTTTTAAACGGTCAAGTTTTCGATTCTTCTTATAAGCGTAATTCCCCAATTGATTTTCAATTAGGAATTGGTCAAGTAATACCAGGCTGGGATGAGGGTATCTCCTTATTACAAGTGGGTGATAAGGCACGATTTGTTATTCCTTCAGACTTGGCATATGGTTCTGCCGGTGCAGGTGGGGTAATACCTCCTAATGCTACATTGATTTTTGATGTAGAGTTAATGAAGGTAGGTTAATTACCTAATACTTAAAAAAATAATAAAACACCTATAATTTTAAATTATGGGTGTTTTTTTTGTTCTAGTAATCTACTTTTTTCTAGTAACGAAACTACCTAAAAGTAAGATGATGTTAATAATCATCAGAACTAAAAATACGGTCAAAAATGTGGTCATAAATACATGTATAAGGTAGGGGAACCAGACTTGTTTATTCAATAGATATGTATTTACCTAAAAGGTTGCGTAGGATCTAAAAAAAAAGAATAAAAAAAAACCCGAACTAATAAGTTCGGGTTTCATACTATAAAAAAGTTAAATCGTTACCTAGTCAATTACTTTCACATTAACGGCGTTTAATCCTTTTTTACCTTGTTGTAGTTCAAATTCCACAACATCACCTTCTCGAACTTCATCGATTAAGCCAGAAATGTGTACAAAATGATCTTCGTTTGAACCATCTTCAGTGATAAATCCGTAACCTTTGGAATCATTGAAGAATTTTACTGTTCCTTTACTCATAATAGAAAAATTAAATATTAATTAAAGTGCGAAGATAGTTTTTTTTTGTTTAACTACTTAAATTCTTACAGGTTATCTTAAGGTTAATAATTGACGTCTAATGTATTGAGAATGAACTTGTTTTTATGCCTATGGAGTAGGGTCTGGAGTCATTCTTAAATAGGGTTTGATCTCTGTTACTCCCTTTGAAAATATATCTTTTGCATCGGCAGTACTTATAGCCGGACTTACAACTACCTCTTTACCTTGTTCCCAGTTTGCTGGTGTTGCTACCTTGTGGTACGCTGTTAGTTGCAATGAATCTATTACCCTTAGAAGTTCATAAAAGTTACGACCAGTTGATGCTGGGTAGGTCAACGTTAATTTTACGGTCTTGTCCGGTGCAATGATGAATACAGAGCGTACGGTAAGATTGTTATCCGCATTTGGGTGGATCATATCATATAGATCAGAAACTTTTTTGTCCTCATCTGCAATTATTGGGAAATTCACCACAGTGTTCTGTACTTCGTTAATGTCTTTGATCCATTCTGTATGAGATGCAGCACCATCAACACTAAGCGCGATCATTTTAACGTTCCTTTTGTCGAATTCATCTTTGAATTTAGCAGCAGTGCCCAATTCGGTAGTACAAACTGGGGTGAAATCTGCAGGGTGAGAAAATAAAATACCCCAACTGTCACCAAGGTAGTCATATAAATTAATTGTTCCCATAGAACTATCTGCCGTGAAATTTGGAGCTTTATCGCCTAAACGTATTGTTGCCATAATGGTATATTTTTAGATGTTTAAATTTATCCTATAAAATTAGTAGATTAAATGTCCGTGACTAAAGTTTTCGGGTTAAAAGTCTATTAAAATTTTTACTTTTAGGGTATGGAAGAACTTGATAAATTAAAATACCCCATCGGGCGCTTTGAGTGTCCGGAGAACATCACAAATGAAGATTTAAGTAAATGGATAGAGGTATTGGAAACCTTGCCAAAACGTCTGTCTGCACTAGTAGATAATTTTTCTGAAACACAATTGGATACTCCCTACCGAGAAGGGGGGTGGACAGTTCGTCAAGTAGTACACCATATGGCAGATAGTCATCATCATAGCTACACACGTTTTAAATGGGCCTTAACGGAGAACAGACCTTTGATCAAAGTATATCAGGAAAAGGAATGGAGTAATTTAATCGATGCCAGAACTGCCCCTATTGCTTTATCTCTTTCCTATTTAACGGCCCTTCACGCTAAGTTGGTGTACCTGTTAAAGAGGTTAACGCCTGAAGATTTGGAGAATAGCTATATTCATCCAGATGGTAATGTAAATGTATCTGTAGCGGAGAATATTGGAAAATATGCTTGGCATAGTAACCATCACTTTGCGCATATTAAAAGTTTAGCCGACAGAATGGGGTGGTAGCGGATTAAATCATCTTTTTTAGAAGAAACATTGGCTTTTCTTCCTCGATGACATTTTTGAAGGGTACCGTGCTTTCAGCAACAATGTCAAAATCATTCTTAAGATAGAATGGTAAGGCAGGTCCCTTCTGCATTGATTCCAAAAAGATCGCTTTTTTAGATCGCTTTTTGGCTATGCTTTCAACAAACTTAAGGCTTTTGTTACCTACACCTTTACCGGCAAATTCTTTAAGAATATAAATTTTATCTAGGTAAAGCGCATCTTTAGCTTCTAAACCTTTAATGTTTTTATGTAAAGTAATCTTTAAAAGACCTACGTAGTCTATACCTGATTTTATTAAATATAGAGCGCTATTTTTATTGTTGTCTTCCTCTTCTAAAATTGTTTTGGTAAAACTATGTTCAATGTAGGTGGTGGTATCTCCATTTGGCCATAAATGTCTATAGTGTTGATTGTAAGAGGTTATGCCTGTTTTTATATAAATATCATGCAATGCAGGGGTCAACTCTTGAAATGTTATATCAATATTCATCAACGGTATAGATGTATAAGATTAAGCTTGTCCTATTTCCATTTAATATTACAGCCTATACTTGGCTTTTGAATAGCACTTATTTCTTTTCCGTGAATGAGATTTTCCATTGCATTTCTCAAATCAATGCCGGTTAGTGGTGAGCCATTACCTGGTCTAGAGTCGTCTAACTGACCTCTATAGACCAATTTTAATTCAGTGTCAAAAAGAAAAAAATCTGGAGTACAGGCGGCATCGTAAGCTTTTGCCACTGTCTGATCTTCGTCATAAAGATATGGAAAGGTATAATTTTCAGCTTTAGCCTTAATTCGCATAAAGTGAGGCGCATCCTCTGGATATTTTTCAACATCATTACTAGAAATGGCAATAAATTGAATACCCTTGCTTTGGAACTCTTTAGCCATTTTAACTATTTCAGGGTTTACATGGATAACAAATGGGCAATGATTACAAATAAACATGATTAGAGTGCCAACTTCACCGTTCATGGCATGAAGGTTCATGGTTTTTTCGCTAACCGTGTCCATTAAACTAAATTCTGGCGCTACGGTTCCCAATGCCAACATATTACTTTCTGTTCTTGCCATACCAACTAAAATTTTAATGTACTAAGTTAACAAATTAATGGAGCTTGTATTTACTTTATATAATTCATAATCCTTAAAATTTTAATATCATGGAAAAGTCATATGTATCATTATCTGTTGCAATAGAAGCTTTACAGGCTGAAGGTTATACAGAAGATTTTAATCTGTGCGATGCAGGTATAGAAAATAAGAGTAAAAAGAAAATTCATAAAGCTACTGAGCTAGATGTGGTGAAATTTTATCGTTTTGAGGGTATGAGTAATCCGGATGATAATACTATATTGTATGTGATTGAAACCAGTACTGGTGAAAAAGGGTTATTGGTAGATGCTTACGGTATGTATGCAGGTAATGTGCCCAAAGATTTAATTGAAAAACTTAGACTTACTTAATGGAAACAACAATCTCGTGGGAAGATTTTAGTAAAATTGATATGCGAACCGGAACTGTAACGGCGGTCTATGATTTTCCGGAAGCTAGAAATCCGTCTTTCAAATTAGATATTGATTTTGGACCTGAAATAGGGGTTAAAAAATCATCGGCTCAAATTACCGAAAAATATGATAAGGAAGATATCGTAGGGCTTCAGGTCATAGCTGTTGTCAACTTTCCAAAAAAGCAAATAGCTAATTTTATGAGCGAATGTCTTATATTGGGTGCTGTAGAGAACAGTTCGGTAGTGTTGCTGCAACCTCAAATGACAGTGCCTAACGGATTGAAAATTTCCTAAATTTTTGACTGAGAATATTTTAGATAACATACATATTAACTTTGATTCAGGCTCACTTTGGGTAATGAACATTGTTCTAGGTTTGGTCATGTTCGGTGTTGCTTTAGAAATATCCGTATCAGATTTTAAACCTTTATGGTTAAGGCCAAAAGCTTTAATTGCTGGGCTGATCAGTCAGTTTTTAGTATTGCCGGCAATAACCTTCTTGTTGGTCTTGGCAATAGAACCTTTGCCCAGTATAGCTTTAGGTATGTTTATGGTGGCAGCATGCCCAGGTGGTAATATTTCTAATTTTATATCATATCTATCTAATGCCAATACGGCTTTATCTGTAAGTTTAACGGCTATGGCTACTATGTTTGCCATTATTATGACTCCGCTTAACTTTCATTTTTGGTCCATGTTATATGGGCCAAGTTCAAGTCTAATTAATGAAATTTCTATTTCATCTATAGAAATGTTCAAATTGGTCTTTTTGTTGTTGGGCTTGCCCCTTGTACTGGGTATGTTAATCAATTACAAAATGCCTGAATTAGCATTGAAAATCGCAAAAAAGTTAAAGATTGTTTCGTTAGTGTTTTTTATAGGTCTGGTTTTCATTGCGCTATATAATAACAGGATTATTTTTATGGATTATATTCTGTATGTATTTTGGATAGTTCTAGCCCATAATCTATTGGCTTTTACAACAGGTTATGGTATAGGTAAACTTTTTAAATTACCTGTGGATAGTATACGTTCTATAACTATAGAAACGGGAATTCAAAACTCTGGTCTAGGACTTTTACTGATATTTACTTTTTTTGACGGGCTAGGTGGTATGGCACTTCTTGCTGCTTTTTGGGGTATTTGGCATATAGTCTCAGGTTTAATATTAGCCGCTTTCTGGAATAGAAAACCGGTTGCTAAAGAAACAATAGCTTGAGCGGATTTATTTATTCAATGGTAAAGTCCGTGATTAAAACCGGACTCTATGGATATCATAAAAAAATAGTGGTATCCGGGTTGGAGCATATCCCTAAGGATAAGCCGGTGATGTTTTTGCCCAATCATCAAAGTGCATTGATTGATGTATTATTAATTGCTACCGACTGTAATCGAAAACCATACTTTTTAACGCGTTCCGATGTGTTTAAGGGTAAACTATTAAAGGGTATTTTCTCATATTTTCAAATGCTGCCTATTTATAGAATGCGAGACGGTAGAGATACTCTTTCTAACAATGATGCTATTTTCAACTCTTGTGCCGATATTTTGAGTAGAGGAGAGGCACTGCTCTTGTTTCCGGAAGCAAATCATAATTTGCGACGAAGGGTGAGACCTTTAAGTAAAGGCTTTACAAGGATACTTATAAGAACTTTTGAGCTATACCCAGATGTTGATATCATGCTAATTCCTGTGGGATTGAATTATAAACATGCCGATCAGTTTCCTGATCAAGTGGCTATCAATTATGGTAAGGCAATATCTGCCAAAAGCATGTACGTTGCCAATGATTTAAATATGACCAGCCGTAATTTAAAAAATGCAGTTTCTTTACAATTGAAACAATTGACTACCCATATACCAATAGAGCAAGATTATGATACTATGGTAAATCTTCTTAATACAAAAAATGTAGACTTTTTAAATCCTACAGAGGTGAACAATAAAATTAGGCATTATACGAATGAAGTTTCCAATTCAAGCGATTTAACCAATGCAGCTAAAGGGAAATCGGTGTTGAGAAGTGTTTTTAACGTATTAAATTTTCCGATGATTATAATGTGGCACAAATGGTTAATGCCAAAGGTTCCGGAGAAGGAGTTTATGGGTACGTTCAGGTTTGCATTTATCTTGTTAGTATATCCACTTTACCTTTTATTGTTATTTGTAGGGTTGTCTATGGCACTTTCTATTAAAGTGGCGTTAACGGCTTTGGTTGTTTTGGTATTATTGAATTTATGGTTCGTTAAAAAAGGGCTAAACTGAATTTTATAGCTATAAACTAAAAACGGCCCTTATACATAAGGACCGTTTTGTTTTTTTAAGGTTTGTTTTACCTAGATATCTTCAAAACTTACATCTGTAAAGCTAGAAGTGTTGGTAGTTGTCTTTTCTACGGGCTCTTCTATTTCTTCCTTTTTGAAATCTTTTTGGTGTCTTTCAGAAATTACTTCAGACCCCTTTTCGTTGATTATAAAATCCATCATCTCTTCAACGTTCTCTTTAAAAGCGTCAAAGTCTTCTTTGTATAAATATATTTTATGTTTTTTGTAATGGAATGAACCATCGTCATGCGTAAATTTCTTACTTTCTGTAATCGTTAAATAATAATCCCCAGCCTTTGTACTTCTTACATCGAAAAAGTAAGTTCTTCTACCTGCGCGTAAAACTTTGGAGTGAATTTCTTCTTGATCTGATAAATCTCTTTCGCTCATTTCTAATGTTTAGTGTCGTTATACTATCAAAAATGAAAAAAAAAACGCTATCCGACAACAATTTTCTAACTTTCTTTCTCTGAGAGCTGTTTGTGGTAGAGGTCTTTATAATAGCCTTCTTGTGAATTTAAATCATCATGTGTGCCCTCTTGAATAAGTCTTCCGTCATCTAAAACTAAAATTTTATCCGCGTTTTTGGCAGAAGAAACTCTATGACTTACAATTAATGTAGTTCTATTCTTAGATGCTTTTTTCAGGTTATTCAATATTTCTTCTTCCGTTTCCGTATCTACGGCAGACAGGCAATCATCAAATAAATAAATCTGAGGTTTTTTAATTAATGCCCTGGCAATTGAAACCCTTTGTTTTTGTCCGCCACTCAATGTTATACCTCTTTCACCTAAGATAGTATCATATTTTTTAGAGAAACCCATTATGTTTTCATGTACCACGGCATCTTTTGCTATGTCAATGATTTCCTCGTCTGTAGCATTCTCCTTACCAAATTTAATGTTGTTCTTAATGCTATCTGAAAATAGGAATGCGTCTTGGGGTACGGCACCAATAGATTCTCGTAAATTGGTAAGGTCTACATTTTTAATAGGTTCGTCGTCTATTAATATCTCTCCGGAAGATGTGTCATATAAGCGGGCTACCAAATCAAGTATGGTAGATTTACCAGAACCGGTTTTACCAATAATAGCTGTGGTTTCACCCTCGTTAATGGTGAACGACAGGTCTTTTATGGCATTAATATTGGTGTCTTGGTATGTGAAATCAACATTTTTAAATTCAATTTTGCCTTTGATCGTAAGTGTATTGGTAGGATTGTTTTTTATTTCTGACTCTTGGTTTAGAAATTCATTTATCCTCTTTTGACTTGCGGCTGCCCTTTGCACTATTGAAGTTAACCAGCCAACAATGGCCACTGGCCAAGTAAGCATATTTACGTATAAAATAAATTCGGCAATTAGCCCTACTTCAATTTCGCCGGCCAAGTATTGTTTACCTCCTATATAAATGACCAAAATGTTACTAATACCTATTAAAAGTATCATTAATGGAAAAAACCATGCATTCACCTTAGCAAGACTTACACTTTTCTCTTTGCCTTCAATGGCAAGTTTAGTAAGGTCACTATTGGTCTGCGGCTCTAATGCGTAGGCTTTTATAACGGAAACTCCTGAAAAAATTTCTTGGGTAAAGGTAGATAAGGTAGAAAGGTATTGTTGTACAATGGTACTTCGCTTATGAATTACTTTACTTATTTGATAAATTAGGACCGAAAGAAAAGGTAATGGCAATAGTGTATATGCAGCTAAAGTGGGTGCTTTTATAAACATTAACGGTATCAGACAAGCAAACAATGTTAAGGTCTGTATGCCGTACATAATTGCTGGACCTGCATACATACGTACTTCATTAACATCTTCACTGATCCTGTTCATTAAATCGCCTGTTCTATTTTTCTTATAAAAATTGAGACTTAGCTTTTGGTAATGGTCAAAAATTTCGTTTTTAAGATCATACTCAATATATCTAGAAATGTTAATGATCAATTGGCGCATTAAAAAAGTGAAGAAACCAGATAGTATTGCAGCACCTACAATAATTAGGATATATTCCATTAATAGTTCTTGTGCGGTAGATTTTTCAATTTCCGTTTTAATATACTGTTCAACTACCGTAATAGAGTTGTTCACGTAAGAAGGCATGATCAATTGAAAAAGCCTGGCTATAATGGTTATGATTATCCCTAGAAAAAGCTTAAACCAGTATTTTTTAAAGTATTTATTTAGGTGTTTAAGTTCTTTCATACAATTCTAAAAAAAGAAGATTATCGTTTTCTTTGACCAAAGATAGTTTTTTGACCTAAAACCATATGTTATAAATAAGCTAAGATAAATACGATTGCTGTTGTGACCCTTTAAATAGATACTTACCTTTGCGGCTTTAAATATCAATTTATTAAAAAAGTTCTTTAAAATGCTTACAAGAAGGCACATTAGAGTTAAGGTAATGCAGAGCATATATGCGCTCGTTCAATCAAAAGATGATTCATTACAGAGACAAGAGAAGTTTTTAAAAGTAAGCATAGAGAATACCTATACGCTCTACTTGTTATGGTTAAGCCTTTTTGTAGAAATACAAAAAAGGGCGGCAGAACAAATTTCTCTTTCCGCAAAAAAATATATTAGTGACGGTAAGCAGGAATTTCCAAATCCTAAGAAGTTTGTTCAGAACAGATTATTGGTGCAAATTCTTGAGAACAAAACACTTGAGGAAGAAATTTCAAATAGGAAATTAGATAATTGGTACCTTAATGAAGAGTACGTTAAGCTTATTTATAAAGATATTATAGAGAGCGAAACGTATAAGGAATACATGTCTACACCGGAAAGCGATTATGCTGCGGACAAAGAATTGATATTGACCTTGTTCAAAAATATCATTGCCCCCAACGAAAAAATTTATGATTACTTCGAAGATGATAAGTTAACTTGGGTAGATGACATTCCTATTGTTAATACGTTTTTGTTAAAACACTTGAAGAAGGTAAAACAAGTTCATCCTGATTCATACTTTTTACCGAGTCTTTTAAAGGATGATGAAGACATGACCTACGCTATGCAGTTATTGTCTAGAACGTTGTTGAAAAATGATGCACTGGAAAAAGAGATCGATGGTAAAACACCAAACTGGGATAAAGATCGTATTGCAGGCATAGATAGCATACTTCTGAAAATGGCAATTTGTGAATTGTTACATTTCCCTTCAATACCAGAAAGAGTAACCATTAATGAGTATTTGGAGATTGCCAAAGAATACTCGACTCCAAAAAGTAGCATTTTCATAAACGGAATACTAGATAAGCTTACTAAAGAATACAAATCTGAAGGAAAGCTTAACAAAATGGGTAGGGGGCTATTATAAAAATATTTTATAATTTTACAGTTAATTGATAAATCTAATATAGTATGAAAAAAATAGTTCTAATTGTTGGTCTTGTATCAATGGTA
The DNA here is from genome assembly GCF_002362375.1 of Maribacter sp. UBA3344. Lineage (NCBI taxonomy): Bacteria > Pseudomonadati > Bacteroidota > Flavobacteriia > Flavobacteriales > Flavobacteriaceae > Maribacter > Maribacter sp. UBA3344. Next base: position 160,161 of record NZ_DERI01000011.1, read on the forward strand.
GCTTTTACTTCTTGCAAAGACAATGCTTCAAGTAAAATTAAAACAGATAATGTAGCGGAAGCGGCGGTAAGAGATGAAGCAGCTAAAGCGGTACCGGTAATGTCTTTTGAGAAATCAGAGCATGATTTTGGTACAATTGAACAAGGTGCGGCACAGGAAACAGTTTTTAAATTTACTAATACAGGTAACGCTCCATTAATTATCACAGATGCTAAAAGTAGCTGTGGTTGTACAGTTCCTAATCCTCCAAAAGAGCCAATTGCTCCAGGTGAATCAGGTGAATTAAAAGTGAACTTTAACGGATCTGGTCAAAACCAGGTTACTAAAACTATTACCGTTACGGCTAACACAGAAAAAGGTTCTGAGCTTTTGAGAATAAAGGCCTTTGTTAATCCAAAAGGAGCAGCTCCATTAGGACCTGTTAAATAATTATAAATTACAGATATACCAAAGATGGGTGATATAGGGCAGTTTCTTCCGATGATTTTGATTTTTGTGGTCGCATATTTTTTTATGATCAGACCTCAAATGAAAAGACAAAAGGATGAAAAGAAATTTTCGGCAGAGTTAAAACGTGGTGATCGTGTTATTACCAAAAGCGGCCTGCACGGAAAAGTAGTGGATTTAAATGATAAGGACTTCTCTTGTGTTTTGGAAACAATGGCCGGAAAGTTAAAATTTGATAGGTCTGCCATATCCATGGAAATGAGCAATAAATTAAATGCTCCAGAAAAAAAATAATAATTTCTGAATTCATATAAAAAACACCGATGGAAACATCGGTGTTTTTTTTGCCTAAATGTGGTATATTTAATTACACTTAAAACAACAACAACATGCTACACAACAGAAGAAATTTTATTAGAAAAGGGACCGCGGGATTGGTAATGACAGGAGCATCATTTATGTTCCCTATGGAGATGTTATCAATGATGCGTAAGAAGGTGGGCGCCAACGACACTATCAATGTTGGTTTGGTAGGCTGTAAGGGTATGGGTTTCTCTGATTTAAGCTCTTTTCTGAAAATGAGTGATATTAATGTCATAGCATTGTGTGATGTAGATGAAAATGTATTAAGGGAAAGAACAGCTGATCTTGAAAAGGCGGGAATCAAAAAACCAAAATGGTATAGTGATTATAGAAAGTTATATGAGAATAAAGATATAGATGTCGTTATTATTGGTACGCCTGATCATTGGCATTGCCTACAGTTAACAGATGCATTACAAGCGGGTAAAGATGTGTATTGTGAGAAGCCAATTGCTAATTCTGTTGAAGAAGCCAATATTATGTTGGACTTTGTGGAGTCTAGGGATAGAATGGTGCAAATAGGCCAATGGCAGCGTAGTCAACCACATTTTGTAGATGCCATTAAATATGTGCATTCTGGTGCGTTAGGAGAAATACGCTTGGCAAAAGCATGGGCATACCAAGGTTGGATGAAACCTGTTCCCGTAGTAGCCGATGCTCCAGTTCCTAAAGGGGTAGATTATAAAATGTGGTTGGGTCCAGCTCCCGATAGGGCTTTTAATAAAAATAGATTTCATTTCGATTTTAGGTGGTTTTGGGATTATGCCGGTGGTTTAATGACAGATTGGGGCGTACACCTTATGGATTATGCGTTGTATGGTATGAAAGCCGGTACACCAAAATCTGTGATGGCCTTGGGCGGTAAATTTGCTTATCCCAATGATGCCTCTGAAACTCCAGATACTTTACAAACGGTATATGAATATGATGGTTTCTCTATTCTTTGGGAGCATGCCACGGGCATTGATGGTGGTAACTATGGTAGAAATCATGGAATAGCCTTTATAGGTAATAATGGTACCCTGGTTGTTGATAGAGGTGGCTGGGAAGTAATACCGGAAACTGAATTTCAGGGCTGGGGTAAAGATGGTATTCCTAAGCTAGAAGCGGTTTCACATACCAAAGGTGAATTCAATGGGTTGGATCTGCATACCCAGAATTTCATAGAAGCGGTAAAAAGTAGGGATAACGCTAAACTAAATGCACCAATTAAAGTGGGTTATGATGCCGCTTTGGTTTCACATATGGGTAATGTGGCCTTTAAAACCGGTAATAGAATTTACTGGGATCCAATGGCCGGTAAATTTAAAAATGAAGAAGCAAACCAGTTTTTAAAGGCTAACTATCATAATGGTTGGAACCTACCTAAATTATAAAAAAAACTATCTACGGTATTTATCATTAAGGCCTAAACCATTTAATATCAACGGAACTATCTTTTCTAATCTAGATAGTTTCGTTTTTTCTTGTTTTGCAGTTGAAATATATTCGGCGTAATCCTTTTGTTTGGAATAGGTTAATTTGTTAAAGGCAGTCTTTAAATCATCATTATGTTCAATGGCAATAGCTAGGTGGGTAGGAATTACAATTTTTGTTTTGGGCTTTCTTTCCACTTTTAATGCCAGTCCCTTTTTTTGATTTACTATAGCTTCTTGAATGTACGCTGTTATAACGTTATGATCAATTTCAGACGTAGAAGAAAACTTCCAATGCCGCATGGCCTTGGTTTTTCCTTCTTGCGCATTTTCCAATACTTTGTGTGAGTCCTTTAAAAACACGCCGTTAAAGAACCATATACCAAAATGCGACTTAAATTTACAAATGGCAATAACATTTTTGTCTTGTGTTGTATACGTAGGGAAGCTCCACTTATATGTTTCTTTCAATTTACAAGCTAAAGCAAGCTTTCTTAAAATAGCTACACCAGTTTTATATTGGTGTTCTTCATTGTAGAAATTATCTATTTTTTCTTGCCTGTCCATACTGTTATTGATTTGCTGTTAATTGGCAAATACGTACAATGACTTCCACAGCTTTTTGCATGCTTTCTACGGGTACGTACTCATATTTTCCATGGAAGTTATGTCCGCCAGCAAAAATGTTAGGGCATGGTAAGCCCATGTAGCTTAGTTGTGAACCATCTGTACCGCCCCTAATTGGTTTAATTATAGGTTTTATGCCTATATCATCCATAGCTTTTTTCGCGGTTTCTACAATATGAAAAACAGGCTCTACCTTTTCTTTCATATTAAAATATTGATCCTTCAATTCTAGTTCAATACAATTATCATATTCATTGTTATACCTTTTAACAATATCTTGTACTAACTGCTTACGCTCATTAAATCGCTTTAGATCATGGTCTCTAATGATAAGCTCTACAGTTGCATGCTCAATTTCACCGTTTATTTGATGTAAATGGAAAAAGCCATCTCTGCCGTCTGTTTCTTGTGGTATTTCATGTTTTGGAAATTCACTTATAATATAATTTGCAATGAGTAGGGCATTAACCATTTTTCCTTTTGCGTAGCCAGGGTGAACACTTTTGCCACTAACGTTAATTTTAGCACCAGCAGCATTAAAGTTTTCATACTCCAATTCGCCAATTTGGCTTCCATCCATTGTATAGGCCCATTCTGCACCAAATTTTTCAACATCGAATTTGTGTGCGCCTCTACCTATTTCTTCATCTGGAGTAAATCCTATTCTAATTGGGCCGTGTTTAATATCCGGATTGTTTATCAAATACTCCATTGCGGTAACTATTTCAGTAATACCTGCTTTATCATCTGCACCTAAAAGTGTAGTGCCATCTGTGGTAATAATGGTTTGCCCTATGTATTGTAAGAGATCATCAAAATATGATGAAGAGAGCACAATATCTTTTTCCTTATTTAAGATAATATCCTTTCCGTCATAATTTTCAATTACCTGTGGCTTTACATTGGTGCCAGAAAAGTCTGGTGATGTGTCAAAATGCGCAATAAAACCTATGGTAGGTACCTGGTGGTCTACATTAGATGGCAGGGTTGCCATAATATATGCATTGTCATCAATTGTGACATCGGTTAATCCTATTGCACGTAACTCATCAACTAATTTGTTTGCTAGATTCCATTGTTTTTTTGTGCTTGGTGTGGTATTAGATGAAGCATCGCTTTGCGTATCTATAGTGACATAGCTAATAAAACGGTCAATTATATGCTGCATTGTAAAAGGGTTTTATCAAAAATAAGCTTATAAATTGTAAATTGGTAAACGTTAGATTCTATAGTGGTAATCATGAAAAGATTTAGGTATATAATATGGTCCGTAATTATTTTGATAAGTGCTAGGGTACATTCACAGGCAGATTGCGTTTTAGGGGTTGGTGTTACCAATGATTCAATTATTTCTGAAATATTTCAGTTAAACGAAATGCAACATGAAAAACTGGTAAGTTTTAGTGCAGAATTAAAGTATAGAAACGATGTTTTGAATAATGAATTACAAAATGTTAAAGAGAGGCATCCACAAAGTAGCGAAACAGAATTAAGACAGCTTGCAGATAAATATAAAAGTGTAATGGATAGCATGGGTAGGGTACAGGCTATGATAGATAAACGGATGTTGACATTGTTCAACTCCAAACAATATGAATTGTACCAATCTTTGTGTAAACAGGCATACCGTTCACCTTATGTAGTTGTTCCAACGGTATATTCCGATAGCATTGTTGACAAAAACTGATAAACTATTACTTAACTTTCTCATTTACAGTTTGTATTTTTGCGGCTTCTAAAATATATACATGTACAGGCTTTTTATTAGACCTCTTTTGTTTCTGTTAGACCCAGAAAAAGTTCATTACCTTAGTTTTTCAAGCATTAAGTTTTTTTCTAAAATCGGCTTATCGGGCGTAATAAAATCCATGTTCGCGGTAGAGGACAATCGTTTGGAGCGTGAACTGTTTGGATTGAAATTTAAGAACCCAGTGGGGTTGGCGGCAGGTTTTGATAAAAATGCGGTGCTTTATAATGAATTATCGGATTTTGGATTTGGCTTTATAGAAATAGGTACATTGACTCCTAAACCACAAGAAGGAAATCCTAAAAAAAGATTATTTCGATTAAAGGCGGATAAAGCAATTATCAACAGAATGGGATTTAATAACCATGGTGTTTTTGAAGCGGTCGAAAATTTAAAGAAAAACCATAAAGTTCTTATAGGTGGTAATATTGGTAAAAATAAGGTGACACCCAATAATGAGGCTATAAAGGATTATCTCATTTGTTTTGATGCCCTTTTTGACCATGTAGACTATTTCGTAGTTAACGTGAGCTCTCCCAATACACCTGGTTTACGGGAATTACAAGATAAAGAGCCATTAACGGCTTTGCTCAATGAATTGCAATTGGAGAACGCTAGGCAAAGTAAACGTAAAGATGTTGCACGTAAACCAATTCTATTAAAGATAGCGCCAGATTTAACTGATAGCCAATTGCTGGATATTATTGATATTGTGAGTGATACTAGTATTAATGGTGTTATTGCAACTAACACTACCATTTCTAGGGAAAATTTAAAATCTCATGCGTTAATAACGGAAGAAGCTGGCGGACTCAGTGGTGCGCCTTTGAAAGATAGAAGTACAGAGGTAATTCGTTTTCTTGCAGAAAAAAGCAACAAAGCATTTCCTATTATCGGTGTAGGTGGTATACATTCAGCAGATGACGCTATAGAAAAATTAGATGCAGGTGCAGATTTAATTCAATTGTGGACTGGTTTTGTCTATGAAGGACCTGCTTTGGTAAAATCTATAAATGAGGCAATTTTAGAAAGGGTGTAATAAACTCTTGAAAAAAGAAAAGCCCTTGTACATTGTGTGCAAGGGCTTTTCTTTTTTAGCATTGGTTGTATGTTATTTTGTCCAATAATCAAGTACAAAGACATCATCTAAATATGGGGTCAGTATTGCTCCAAAAGCTTTATGGTCTGGGTGGGGCAAATAAATAGCACGATCTTCTTCACTTTTGAAAGTTAGGAAAAATGCATGCGTAAACCCTTTGTTTAATCCCTCTGGACTGTTGTTGAGTCCCCATTCGTAACCTTTGATCTGTTCAATTTTTAAAGGTAGGGCGCTAAAAGCATCTTCTACCTTTTTTATCTGTTCAGCGGTAGTGCCTTCTTTGAATTTGAAGAATACGGCATGTCTTAAAAGGCTGTCATTTTTAATCATGGTGTTGGTTATATTGTTTTCTTCGGTAACGGCATATGTATTAAATGCCAATGTAAAACAAACTAGTAATAGAAGTACTTTAATTTTCATAGTATTTTATTTTAAAACAAGTTATTAAAAATAGCTGTAAATAATGGTAATTTGTATTTTCATATCAACCAAGGCACTATTATATTGAACTACGAAATTTTAATGGCCTTTTCTGTGGCTACTTTTTTTTTGGCTTTATCACCAGGACCGGATAATATATTTGTTTTAATACAGAGTATTAGTAATGGTAAAAAATATGGTTTGGCAGTTGTTGCAGGTTTAATGACAGGCTGTTTGGTACATGCTACGCTGTTGGCATTTGGGGTATCGGCAATTATTAAGAATAGCACCACTCTTTTTACAATAATTAAATTTTTTGGGGCGGCTTACTTAGTCTACTTGGCTATTATGGTCTATAAAGGCGGTGATGTTATTTCTATTGCCGGAGAAGAAAAAAAGAAAAGTAAGCTATCATTATTCAAACAGGGTTTTATAATGAACGTTCTAAACCCAAAAGTGACCATTTTTTTTCTTGCCTTTTTTCCAGGTTTTCTCTTTTCGGATAGTTTAAATAACGTAATTCAGTTTTATACACTGGGTGTTCTTTTTATTTTGGTTTCATCTTTTGTGTTTGGCGCTATAGCCATTTTGGCTGGTCAAATATCTAGCTTCTTAACTAACAATAAGCGTACAGGGTTTGTTTTAAAATGGATTCAGATAATTGTTTTTATGGGTATTGCGATTTATTTAGTTTTAGGTTAGTTTTATTAAAATATTAATAGGATTTACTTATTTAGAGTTCGTATTTTTACATAATGTTTAATTCAAAGATCAAAATAGTAGAATGCCCTAGAGATGCTATGCAGGGTATTAAGAAGTTCATACCTACCGATGAAAAGGTGAGGTATTTACAATCTTTACTAGGTTGTGGTTTTGATACGTTGGATTTTGGGAGTTTTGTTTCGCCAAAGGCAATTCCACAAATGGTGGACACTGCAGAGGTTTTGTCTAAATTGGATTTGTCGAAAACAAAATCTAAGTTACTTTCCATAGTAGCAAATGTTCGTGGTGCGGAAGACGCTGTTACGCATGCTGAAGTTGATTATTTGGGCTTTCCTTTTTCTATCTCCGAGAATTTTCAAATGAGAAATACCCATAAGACCATTGCTCAATCTGTAGAAACGTTACAAGAGATATTTAATATTGCCGATGCGGCGAATAAGGAAGTGGTAACGTACATATCCATGGGTTTTGGTAACCCTTATGGTGATCCTTGGAATGTTGAAATAGTTGGTGAATGGACCGAAAGACTGGCGAAAATGGGAGCCAAAATATTATCGTTGTCAGATACCGTGGGGTCATCTGATCCAGAAACTATTTCTTATTTGTTTTCCAACTTAATCCCAAAATACCCAAATATTGAGTTTGGTGCGCACTTGCATACCACACCCACAAAATGGCATGAAAAAGTTGCCGCGGCATATGAATCTGGCTGTAAACGGTTTGATGGTGCTATCCAAGGTTTTGGTGGCTGTCCTATGGCCAAAGATGATTTAACCGGTAACATGCCTACTGAGAAAATGTTATCGTATTTTACTTCGCAAAAAGTTTTTACCGGCGTTAATGCCATGACTTTTGAAGCGGCATATAACAAAGCTACCGAGCTTTTTTCCCAATATCACTAATTACTCGTTGTATTTCTTCTGGCTACATTATTAAAAAGTTAAATTTATTTAGATTTAATATAGATAAGGTTGTGTAATGTTAAAACATGTTATAGTTTTGCGCATTATTTAAAATAAGTCTTAATAAAAGAGAAATGAAAAAGAACCTATTATTGTTATCGTCTATTGCTAGTTTATTATTTATTTCATGTAGTTCCGATGATGACGGATTAGAATTGTCAGAATGTGTTGATGGTGATTGTGACCCTATTGAATCTAGAATAGATAATCCAGATTCTTATACATTTACAAGGGATAATGAAAGTACTGTTAGCTTTGGTGGTCAGACTACGAGATTAAAAATGGGTGACGAAATTTTGAGCGCATTTACAGATGTAACTTCAACATCCGAGCAAATATTAAGTATGTATGCCCATGAAGAAGGCGCTAACGATTTTGAAGATGCAGATTTAAATGCATCTGATAAAAGTGTAAGAAGTAAAACAGCTGCCTCTGCAGATTTCTTTGCAACTAATGCTACCGATCAAGCTGTGATCAGAGCGGATTTTGATGGTTGGATCTCTGCTCAAGTAGATGAGGTATTCCCAAACTGGGAGGTTGCAGCAGCAGCAGGTACGGCAGGGCAAATAGCAGACGGTTCTTCTACTAGATATATTAATGCGCAAGGGTTGGAATATAACCAAGCTTTTAATAAAGGTTTAATTGGAGCGCTTACCATAGATCAAGTTGTAAATAACTACTTAAGTACTGCCGTTTTGGATGAAGGTGATAACGTTGCTGATAATGATGCTAATGTAGTAGTTGAAGGTGAAGTTTATACCAATATGGAACATAAGTGGGATGAGGCTTACGGTTACGTGTATGGTTTAAATGCAGATGCCGCAAATCCTAATGATGATTTAGGTGCAGATAGCTTTTTAAATAAATATATTGGGAGAGTAGAAGGAGATGACGATTTTGCGGGCATTGCCGATGAAATTTTTCAAGCATTTAAATTAGGTAGGGCTGCAATTGTTGCTAAGCAATATGATGTTAGAGATGCACAAGCCGAAATAATTAGGGAGAAACTTTCTGAAGTTATCGGTATTAGAGCTGTGTACTATTTACAACAAGGTAAAAATAGTTTAGATCAAGAAGCACCTGATCATGGTGGGGCTTTTCATGATTTATCTGAAGGTTACGGTTTTGTATACAGTCTTCAGTTTACAAGAAAAACCAATTCTAGTGAACCTTATTTTACAAAGGAGGAAGTTGATGCGTTTCTTGTAGATTTAATGGATGACGGAGAAAACGGACTTTGGGATGTGGAAGCAACTACATTAGATGCTATTTCTGCTGACATTGCGGCTAAGTTTAATTTTACCTTAGAGCAGGCTGCGGAATAATTTGGTCTAAAGTCGATAAAAAAAGCAATTCAATCTTATTTAGAATGAATTGCTTTTTTTATTTTTGCATTTAATTAGAATAAATAAAAATAATAGATGAAAAAGATTATTGGGATTCTTTGTGTTCTGGCCTTAGTATGGGCATGTTCCAATGATAGTGAAACCGATGATAGCGTAATTGTTGATCCGGTAGAGGAGGTTTCTTTTGAGCGCAGTACCATGTTGGTCAATTGGGCAGATAATATTATTATCCCTTCATATCAAGCTTTTACTGCGGATATGGATGATTTATTGAATACATTCAATACGTTTAAAGCAGATGTCAATGAAGGTAATTTAATTGCTTTGCGTGCATCATGGTTGAACGCATACAAATCTTGGCAACATGTAGAGATGTTTGAAATTGGTCCTGCCGAATCTGTAGGGTTTCAATTGAACATGAATATATATCCAACGGATAATGAGAAGATTGATGGATTTATTGTCAATGGAAGTTATGACTTGTCCTTATCCTCTAACAGAAGCGCTAAAGGATTTCCTGCTTTAGATTACTTATTGAACGGCTTGGGTGATACCGATGCGGATATACTTGCTTTCTATAATGGAGACAACAAAGAGGCTTACCTACAATATACCGAAGATGTTTTGATGGATATGCAGTCTTTGACAGAAACAGTGGTATCTGATTGGACAAATGGTTACAGGGATACATTTGTTGCCAATGACGGAGCATCATCTACGGCATCTGTTGATCGTATGGTAAACGACTATATTTTTTATTATGAGAAGTATTTAAGAGCTGGTAAAATGGGAATTCCTTTAGGGGTTTTTTCCGGTAGTACCTTACCTAGAAATGTTGAGGCTTATTATGAAGCTACTATTTCTAACGATTTGTTTTTAGAAGGTTTATCTGCTGTTCAAGACTTTTTTAATGGTAATCATTTTAATTCAAGTACTCAAGGTGAAAGTTTGGCATCTTATCTGGATGCATTGAACACGCTAAAAAATGGAGAGGATTTGTCTACGTTGATCAATGATCAATTTAATACGGCAAAAAATATGGTGCTTGATCTTTCTGCGTTTAGAGCTGAAATAGAGAACAGCAATCCGCCAACCTCCATGTTATTGGCTTATGATGAAGTACAAAAGGCCGTACCTATGTTAAAGGTAGATATGGTTTCAGCAATGAGTATTAGTATTGATTTTGTTGATGCTGATGGTGATTAATGGAATCGCTAATAGCTAAATATATAAAAGCTCCTATAGAGACCGCCCCTTTGGCGGTCTTTCGTATTTTATTTGGTCTAATGATGCTTTTTAGTATTGTTAGGTTTTGGAGCTATGGCTGGATCGATAAACTTTATATTAAACCACAATACTTCTTTTCTTATTACGGGTTTGAATGGGTAAAACCATTAGGTGTTTATACCTATCTTATTTTTGTGATTTGTGGCTTGGCGGCAGTTTTAGTGGCTCTTGGTTATCGCTATAAATTAAGTATTATCATTTTCTTTTTGAGCTTTACGTATATAGAGCTAATGGATAAAACAACATACTTAAACCATTATTACTTTATTAGTATTCTGAGCTTCTTAATGATATTTTTGCCAGCTAACGCAAACTATTCCCTAGATGCTTATTTAAACCCCAAAAAGTGCTTTCAATATGTTCCCAGCTGGACAGTCAATAGTATTAAGTTGCTTTTAGGTATTGTTTATTTCTATGCCGGACTGGCGAAATTAAATTCAGATTGGTTGTTGAACGCTATGCCCCTAAAAATCTGGTTGCCCGCCAAGTTCGATACCCCTTTTATAGGAAGTTTTTTGGGAGAAGAATGGGTACAATTTCTATTTAGCTGGTCTGGCGCAATTTACGATCTATCTATCCCTTTTTTACTGCTATATAAGAGAACTAGACCATATGCATTTGTAATGGTGGTCATTTTTCACGTACTAACTAGGGTATTGTTCCCTATTGGTATGTTCCCATATGTTATGATCGTTTCTGCTTTAATATTTTTTGATGCAAAAGTCCATCTTAAGATATTGAGGCTTTTATTTAAAGTATTCAAAATAAACGGTGCTAGATTCAATAATCAAACAGTTTTTAATGAACGGTCATCATTTAAGCTTAGGTTGAAGCATATGGTAGTTGTTCTATTTTTTATGCTTCAACTGGCCATACCTTTTAGGTATCTATTTTATCCGGGAGAATTATTTTGGACAGAAGAAGGCTACCGTTTTTCATGGCGTGTTATGCTAATGGAAAAATCTGGCTACGCCCAATTTAAAATTGTGGACCAAGAATCTGGTCGGTGGTTTTATGTAGATAACACTGATTTTATTACTCCGTTTCAAGAAAAACAAATGGCATTTCAGCCAGATTTTATATTGGAATACGCGCATTTTCTAAAAAACCATTTTGAGAAAGATGGCCATAAGAATGTGCAGGTATTCGTAAATTGCCAAGTTAGTCTCAATGGGAGGTTAAGTACAGAGTTTATTGATCCTACCATAGATTTGGCAAAACAAAAAGAGTCTTTTTTACATAAGCATTGGATAACACCATTTAAAGATGAAATTAAAGGAATTTAGTTATTTACTTTTATTATTAGTATCATTTCCGGTATTTGGTCAACTCACTATTTCTGGTCAAGTAACAGATGTAGAAGGGAACCCTGTTCCAGATGCTGAAATGTATATCAAAGAATTGGAACGCTTGGAAATCACCAATAATGAAGGTGCGTTTTTAATAGAGAACTTAACAGCAGGAACCTATACTATTGTAGTTTTCGCTTACGAGTTTGAAATTATAGAACAAGATGTAACTATCAATGGCAATACCGAATTCAACCCTGTCATGAATCCTTTGAAAGTCCAGAACTTATCAGAGGTGGTAATAACCCAAAAACGCCAAGAAATTTTTGCCCTAAAACAGTTGAAGAAAGTAGATGGTACTGCCATATACGCCGGTAAAAAAAATGAGGTTGTTTTATTAGACGGTATTACGGGTAATCTGGCGGCCAATAATCCCAGACAAATTTATAGTCAAGTCGTAGGTTTAAATATATACGATAATGGAGATGCAGGGTTACAACTGAATATTGGTGGTAGAGGTCTTGATCCCAATAGAACAGCAAATTTTAATACAAGACAGAACGGCTATGATATTAGTGCAGATGTTTTAGGGTACCCAGAAAGTTATTATACACCACCGGCAGAAGCTTTAGAAGAAATTCAAGTGGTTAGGGGGGCAGCTTCTTTACAGTATGGAACGCAATTTGGCGGCTTGGTAAATTTTAAGTTTAAGCAGCCAAATTCCAGTAAGAAAATAGAGTGGACCAGTAGACAGACTTTAGGGTCTTACAATCTAAAAACATCGTTTAATAGCTTAAGTGGTACAGTTGGTAAGTTCAGTTATTACACCTATTTCAATTATAAGGAGGGAAATAGTTTTAGACCAAATTCAGATTATAATAGTAGAAATTATTTTGCGCATGTGGGCTATCAATTTACGGACAAAACCAAGATAACTGTAGAAACCACCTTTTTAAATTATTTGGCCAAACAACCTGGCGGTCTTACAGATGCTCAATTTATTGAGGACCCAACGTTTAGTAATAGGGAAAGAAACTGGTTTGATGTAGATTGGAAATTATTTTCAGTTCGTCTAGACCATAAATTCTCTTCAAAAACGGATTTTAGTTTAAATGTTTTTGGATTGGATGCTTCTAGAAGTGCACTTGGTTTTCGAACTAACAGAGTATCACAACCAGATGACCCTGAAGAGCCAAGGGAATTGTTGATCGATAATTTTCAAAACTGGGGTGCAGAGGCAAGATTGTTAACACGATATAAGTTAGGTGATACTGAATCTGCTTTATTGATCGGGTCAAAAATCTATAGGACGGATAATGATCAAAGGCAAGGTCCGGGGACATCGGCGGCGAATGCAGATTTTAACTTTGCAGAAGATGAGTTTCCCAATTATGAAAGACAATCTCAATTTAATTTTCCCAACTCTAATTTGGCTTTTTTTGGAGAAAATATCTTTAATATAAGTCCTAAATTAACTTTAACACCTGGTTTTAGGTTAGAGCATATTAAAACGGAAAGTATTGGTAGTTATAAGAATATTGTACTTGATTTGGCTGGTAATCCACTCTTAAATGAGGAAGTGGAAGATAACAGGGAATTTGATAGAACTTTCTTGTTATTAGGATTGGGTGCTACTTATAAATTGAATTCAAGTGTTGAGTTCTACGGCAATTTTTCTCAAAACTATAGGTCGGTAACATTTAGCGATATCAGGGTGGTCAACCCTTCTTTTCAAGTAGATGAAAATATCTCTGATGAAGATGGCTTTACGGCAGATATAGGTTTTCGAGGCAGACATAAAAATGTACTGTCTTATGACGTAAGTGCGTTCAGCTTGTTGTATGATAATAGATTAGGTGAGATTTTAAAAAGTGAAACACAAACCAATGCCTTGGGAGAAGAAGTAGAAACGGGTAGCATAGTTAGGTTCAGGGGTAATATTGGTACCGCTTTTATGTATGGTTTGGAAAGTTTTGCCAATTGGAGCGTAAAAGAAACTTTCTTTTCGGCTAGTGATAAGTTAAAACTGAATTATTTCATGAATTTGGCCATGACCAATTCTGAGTATTTGTCTTCGGAAGAAACCAATGTAGAAGGTAACAAAGTGGAATTTATACCAGATGTAAATTTAAAGACTGGTCTTAATTTTGGCTATGGCAATATATTGGGTAGTTTACAGTATACGTATTTGTCAAGTCAGTTTACAGATGCTACCAATGCTTTGCAAGATGTTAACGACAATCAACGTGGTATAGAAGGGGAAATTCCGGCGTATGATATTTTAGATTTTTCTCTATCATATGTCTATAAAAATTGGAAGTTGGAAACCGGTATAAATAATGTTTTGGACAATAGTTATTTTACTAGAAGGGCAACTGGATATCCGGGTCCGGGTATCATACCTTCAGAGCCTAGAACCTTTTATGCAACCTTACAATTTAAGCTATAATTCAATTAATGATTGACATGGGTCATCCATTTTTTATCGGACTAAAAGAGGCTCTGAATATGAAGTGATTGTTAAGGTATTGAGTAAGATAGATATCCCAACTTTATTCACTATATTTGCACGCAATTAAATCCTTAATTGCTATGCAAGCCCACCAAAACAAAATTCTAGGAGAAGGTCTAACATACGATGACGTATTATTAGTACCTGCTTATTCTGAAGTGCTTCCAAGAGAAGTAAGTATTCAGACAAAATTTACTCGAAACATTACGATCAATGTACCTATCATCTCTGCTGCGATGGATACGGTTACCGAATCTAGAATGGCAATTGCCATGGCTCAAGAAGGTGGTATTGGTGTTTTGCACAAGAATATGACTATTGAGCAACAAGCCATGAAGGTAAGAAAGGTTAAGAGAGCTGAGAGCGGTATGATCTTGGATCCTGTTACCTTGCCATTAGATTCTACGGTGAAAGATGCCAAGGCAAGTATGAAAGAGTTCAGCATAGGTGGTATTCCCATTGTGGATGCAGATGGAAAACTTTTGGGTATTGTTACCAATAGAGATTTACGTTTCGAAAAAAATAACGACAGACCAATTTCTGAGGTTATGACTTCAAAGAATTTGGTTACCGCAGATGAGGGTACCTCTTTATCCGAAGCGGAAGATATTTTGCAACAACATAAAATTGAAAAGTTACCTGTAGTTTCAAAAGATAATACCCTGTTAGGGTTAATTACTTTTAGGGATATTACAAAGTTGACTCAAAAACCAATCGCCAATAAAGATCAGTATGGTCGTTTACGTGTAGCTGCGGCATTAGGAGTTACTGGCGATGCTGTTGATAGGGCAGAAGCTTTGGTAAATGCAGGTGTAGATGCGGTCATTATAGATACGGCACACGGTCATACCAAGGGGGTGGTTGAAGTATTGAAAGCGGTAAAGAAGAAGTTTCCAAAGTTAGATGTTATTGTAGGTAATATAGCAACAGGTGAGGCTGCCAAGTATTTGGTTGAAGCCGGTGCAGATGCCGTAAAGGTAGGTATAGGACCAGGTTCTATTTGTACTACTAGGGTAGTTGCAGGTGTTGGTTTTCCTCAATTTTCAGCGGTATTAGAAGTATCTGCCGCTATTAAAGGTTCTGGAGTTCCGGTCATTGCTGACGGTGGTATCCGTTATACCGGTGATATTCCAAAGGCTATTGCTGCCGGTGCAGATACGGTGATGCTAGGATCGCTTTTAGCAGGTACCAAAGAATCCCCGGGTGAAACCATTATCTATGAAGGTAGAAAGTTCAAGTCTTACCGTGGTATGGGTTCTGTTGAAGCTATGAAACAAGGTAGTAAAGATCGATATTTTCAAGATGTGGAAGATGATATCAAAAAATTGGTACCGGAAGGTATTGTAGGTCGTGTACCTTATAAAGGAGAGCTTTATGAAAGTATACATCAATTTGTTGGCGGATTACGTGCAGGTATGGGATATTGTGGTGCAAAAGACATAGCAACATTACAGGACACGGGTAGATTCGTAAAAATTACGGCTAGTGGTATTAATGAAAGCCACCCACATGATGTAACCATTACTAAAGAGAGTCCTAACTATAGTAGATAGGGATTTCCAAGATATAAAAGCAAAAAAAAGAGGTCTATATGACCTCTTTTTTTTGCTTTTATATTTAGGCATTAGAAATTTCTAATTCTTTTCTAGAAGTTGAACTCTTCTTAAATCATCTGAGGCTTGCAGCACTTTTGATTTTAAGGAAGGTTTTAACTTTGGATTGGCATCTAAATAGGCTTGTAAAATTTCATATGCCTCTAAAGAAGTATAATTGCCAATGGTACTGCTTAGCCATCTCTTTGGAAAGAAAATATCGCCCGTTTTTTGAATTTCATCCAATAGATCAAGGCTGGTCCTTAAATATTGTAAAGATTCCTTTTGATGTAACGGATGGTTTAAGTTATTCATGGCATTTGTAACCCACGATTCTTTTGCTCTATTTTTTTCTTGTTTAAGCGATTCGAAAAATTCCTTTTTTGTTTCGAAATTATTCGAGATAGAAGGAAGTAGAAACTTAAATCTATTAAGTTTGTCGTTGTTGGTTATTGCTTCTTCTGCTGTTTTAAGGATTTGCTCATTTTTTGGATGATTGTATAAAGCTAGGTCCATAGCTAATTCAGTATAATCATCATCATTGAGCTTTAAATTTTTGATGGTTAGTTCTTTACTCCATATTTTGAATAAATTTTCTAAAGATGTATTGGTGTAACCCATGGATACATAGGTTGAATACAGTGTTTTTTTAATACTGGCAGGTAATTCTTCATGTAATTTTGACCATATATCATCAGTAATTTTATCTTGGTAAAAAGCACGTTGTTCTTCTGTAAGATACTTCCAAAAAACAGAAGTTGTATATCTGGAAATAAGATTAATGAGCAACTCATTTTTTTCGGTGTTCAGTCCTTTTGAAAATAGTTGTATAGCTGCGCTTGGATTAATTGTACCATTCAACATGTTTTCATAAACATTAATATAGGAATAGCCACGGGCAACTTGATTATCTAATGTAGGTATAAGGTCAAGATCTTTCTCTTGCAGTGGAAAAACACCATACCCTTCGGCATTTGAGTTGTAGACAATCGAAATTGGCTTGGGTAAGCCTATAGCTTCCTTTATTTGATATGTGGCATCGGTCATTTGTACGCTAAGGGTTTTAGAGCTGTCAGGATATATAAATAATATATCAAAAGCTTGTGACCATACATGTTCAGAACTGTCTTCTGCTGCTTGTGTTAGAGTGAATGAGGTTATCTTGTCTTTATCATCGTAGGTAATTTCATCGTTGAATATTGGTCTACTGGAATTATTTACCCAAATAGAACTCCAAGCTATAATATCTGTTGACGATTTTTTATCAAGAATTTCAATTAGTTCGCCCCATTCGGCATTTTTAAAAGCAAAGGTTTCTATATACTCCTGTATTCCTTCTTTAAAAGCTTCTTTGCCTAATACGGTTTCTAATTGGCGCATCATTATGGGGGCTTTATTATAGATGATGCTTCCGTACAGAGAGCCGGCGTTATTAAGATTATCTAATTTTTGCCGAATAGGATTTGTACCTAAAGTTCTATCCTCGCCATATGCATTTGGGTAATGGGTAATCATAAAAGCTAACTGATGGTCTATATTTGGTGAAGCGGGGTTCATTATTTTATCTGCCATGAAATTTGCAAACACTTCTTTCATCCATACATCATTAAACCAGTTCATTGTGACTAAATCTCCAAACCACATGTGAGATGTCTCATGGGCGATCAATTTGGCTCTGCTCAATTTTTTATTGGCTGTAGCACCTTCATCCAAGAATAATGAACTTTCTCTATATTGTATAGCTCCTACATGCTCCATACCTCCATATTGAAATCCTGGAATTGCGGCGTAATCCATTTTTTGAAAAGGAAAAGGGTATGAGGTGTAATCCTCTAAAAAGGATAATGACTGCTGATGTAAATCAAAAATGGAGTCTAGACTGTATTGAATTTTAGTGGTATCGGTTTCTCTATACAACATGGTCATTTCCATATTGTCAGGTTTCTTACTCATCGATTTAAATTTACCTGCTACGAACGAAAATAAATACGTGCTCATTTGATCTGATGTGTCAAATTTATGCTCAATATAATCACCCTTTGAGGTGCTATTGATTTCTTTTGTGCCACATAGAACCTGCCAATCTTTTGGCGCTGTTATATTTAAGGTATATCTAGCTTTAATATTGGGTTGATCAAAACATGGAAATAATGTTCTAGCGCGATCTGGAACTAGAAGGGTGTATAGATAATCTTCGTTTCTATTTAATGAAAGTTCACCTGCTATAAACGCAATGGTAACCGTGTTTTTACCAGTAATTAAATGCTCTTGGGGTAGTATAATGTGCTCCTGTTCGTGAAGAATTGTGGCATTTTTGCCGTTTATGGAAATGGATTTTATTTTTGAGGTTTCTTCTTTGAAGTCTAAAATTACCGGCTCTTGAAGTTGTTCTACGTTAAAATTTAATTCAAGTTGAGAAGGTATGGGCTCTTTTAGCTCAGCAGGAATGTTAAAACTTAAATTGTAATGAACATCTGAGATTTGAGAGGACCTATACATTGCCATCTCCTCAGGTACACCAGCTTTTAGAGTGGTTGTGGAATGTTGCTCATTTTTACATGAACAAAGTATAGATAGTACAAAACCAAGGTAAATAAGGGTTCTCATGAAATAGCGTTATATGTTGTTGTGAAAATACTTTAATGGAAAATGCTTTCCAATTTTTGAACAACGTATAACGCTAATTGAGAATTATTTTATTGAAAAATAGATTAAATACGTGTACTGTTTACACTAAAAGTAAAATTACTTTCCGGCTTGGCCGGCGTATGCTTTCCAATCCTTTTCTTTATAAATGTCATCACCAAAATAACGAGCTATTTCCATAAATGGTTCAGGTTTCTGATATCCTGGTACTGGTGAAAGCATATTCAATTCTTCATCCAAGAAAATAGTTGTTGGATAACTAAGACGACCCTGCATTAATGCAGCGGCAAACTCATGATATCCTTTTCTTCCAGATGGTACAAATTTGTACGTCTTACCTTTATATTCAATAGGTTCTTTTCCTTCCCCATCGAATTTTACCATATAGTAGTTTTCCTGCATGTATGCAGCAACTTCTGGGTTTTGAAAGGTGTCTTTGTCCATTTTTTTACACCATCCACACCAATCTGTATACACATCAATGAATACTTTCTTTGGGTTTTCTTCCGTAGCGGTCAGTTGGGCTGCTTCATCCCAAGTAATCCATTTAACATCTTGTGCATTACTAATGGTTACAACTAAGACAAGGGCTAAGAACAAAAATGATTTCATAGTATATAAAAAAGACGCTTTCATATTTTTTTATTGGATTAGTCCAACTATTATACCAAAGCTAACGTATTTATAATTGCTTTATTTCACTTTTGCCGTTTCTTTAACAGCGAACAAATCTTTTACATCTACTTGGTTTCTAATTAAATCATCAAAATTTTCCCTTTCTCGTATTAGAATTGCTTTGCCCTTGTGCCAAAGAACTTCTGGTGGTCTAAATCTAGAGTTATAGTTACTTGCCATAGTAAAGCAATATGCACCTGCATTTTTAAAGCATAGAATATCACCTTCAGTAATTTCATTTATTCTTTTGTTACTGGCAAAAGTATCTGTCTCACAAATATATCCTACGACAGAATAGTAGCGTTCCCTTCCCTTGGGGTTAGATATGTTTTTAATGGTATGTGTTGCACCATAAAGCATTGGTCTGATCAAGTGATTGAAACCGGAATCTATGCTTGCAAATACTGTTGAGGTAGTTTGTTTAACCACGTTTACTTTAGCAAGGAAAACACCTGCTTCACTCACCAAAAACTTGCCAGGCTCAAAGGCAAGGGTTAAATCTTTACCGTATTCTTTACAGAATTCATTAAAGCGTTTGCTTAATTTTTTACCAAGTTCTTCAACATTGGTCTCAATATCACCTTCTTTATAAGGTACTTTAAATCCGCTACCGAAATCAATGAAATCTAAATTTTTGAAATTTCGTGCGGTTTCAAATAGAATTTCAGAAGCATATAAGAATACGTCAATATCTAAAATGTCACTACCGGTATGCATGTGAATACCGTTAATATTCATTTTCGTTAATTCCACTATTCGAAGTAAATGCGGAATCTGATGGATACTGATACCGAACTTTGAATCTATGTGTCCAACAGAAATATTGGAATTACCACCTGCCATAACATGTGGGTTAATTCTAATACAAACAGGAATATTTGGATGTTTGCTACCAAACTGCTCTAAAATTGAAAGGTTGTCAATGTTTATTCTAACACCTAATTTTGCGGCTTCTTCTATCTCTTCTAGAGAAACTCCGTTTGGGGTAAATATGATGGATTCTGGTTTAAAACCAGCTAATAATCCTAGTTGTACTTCTTGTATAGATACAGTATCTAAGCCACTACCAAGACTGTTCATTAATCTTAATATAGTAATGTTAGATAGTGCTTTGGCGGCATAATTAAGCTTCAGTTTCTTTACTGAACCAAATGCCTTGGTCAATCTATTGAATTGTGAAACTATTTTTTCCGAGTCATAAACATACACCGGATCACCATAGGTTTTTGCAATCTGCAATAAATCCTCATTTCTCATACTATCTGTTTTTATGCGAATTTACTTTTCTAGATGTATAAGTACAAAAATAATAACATAAAAACATTAAAAATAACAAATTGTGATATTTACAACATTATATTGGTGTTATATCTTTTGGAGCAACGTAAAGACCTTTGTACTTTTAGCCATATGAAACTACCATTATTACCATTACAGTCCATTTTTTTTCCGGGAGAAACCGTTCCGCTACATATTTTTGAAGATCGCTATAAGCAATTGATCAATGATTGTAGAGATGAGGCTATTACATTTGGTATCCCCGTTTTTATTAATAACAAGATGGAATATGGCGTTGAAGTGCAGTTGGTTGAAGTTGTAAATACCTATGAAAGTGGTGAAATGGACGTGGTTTGTGTGGCTAGGCAAGTGTTTAGGTTATTGGCATTTGATAATATTATGGATGATAAACTTTACGCTGGTGGTATTGTTAAGCTTATAGAATACGATTACGTTGCCACAGATGAAAAAAAGCAGACCATTATAAATGGTATAAAGCAGTTATATGAAATTATGGAAGTACCTTATACACCTATTAATGTGCAAGAATTCAATAGCTTTACATTGGCCCATAAAATAGGATTGTCATTTGATCAGGAGTATCAATTACTGCAAATACCCACTGAAAATGATCGGCTAAATTTCATAGGCCTGCATTTAACATCTACCATTACGGTATTGTCAGAAGTTGAAAGAACAAGAAAAATAATAGAACTAAATGGTCATTTTAAGAATTTTGATCCTTTAGATTTTAAGGATATAGAGATGTAGTTGTCAATTTATACTGGGTTTTAATCACATTTTAAATAAATTATGAGCTTAAAGCCTCATTTATATAAGTAACCTTTCAATTAATCTCAACTATTTTTAGATTATTACCTACTGTTTCCTATTTTTGCTTAACAATTAAAATTCACCATATATATGAACCTTCACGAATATCAAGGAAAAGAGATATTAGCAAGTTTTGGGGTGCGCATCCAAAGAGGAATAGTTGCCCATAATGCAAAAGAGGCTGTTGAGGCTGCAAAGCAATTGACTGCTGAAACCGGAACTGGATGGCACGTTATTAAAGCACAAGTACACGCAGGTGGTCGTGGTAAAGGTGGTGGTGTAAAATTAGCCAAAAACCTTAAAGAGGTAGAAGAGATAGCAAACCAGATCATTGGTATGAACTTGATTACTCCGCAAACTTCTGCAGAAGGTAAAAAAGTACATCAAGTATTGGTTGCTGAAGATGTCTATTACCCAGGCGAGAGTGAAACTAGCGAGTTCTATATGTCAGTTTTATTAAATAGAGCTACTGGTAAGAATATGATTATGTATTCTACCGAAGGAGGTATGGATATTGAAGAGGTTGCAGAAAGTACTCCACATTTAATATTTACAGAGGAAATTGATCCAGCAACGGGTCTTTTAGGATTTCAAGCAAGGAAAATTGCTTTTAACCTAGGTTTGTCCGGTACTGCTTTCAAGGAAATGACAAAATTTGTTGCTTCTTTATATAAGGCATATGTTGAAAGTGATTCTAGCATGTTCGAGATCAATCCAGTATTAAAGACATCGGATGATTTGATCATGGCTGTTGATGCTAAAGTTTCTATTGATGATAACGCTCTATACCGTAGAAAGCAATATGCGGAAATGCGCGATCTTAGAGAAGAGAATCCTATTGAAGTAGAAGCAAGAGAAGTAGGACTAAACTATGTTGACCTTGACGGTAATGTTGGTTGTATGGTAAACGGTGCAGGTCTTGCGATGGCTACAATGGATTTGATTAAAATGGCAGGTGGAGAGCCGGCTAACTTTTTAGATGTTGGTGGTACTGCTGATGCTAAAAGAGTGGAAGAAGCTTTTAGAATTATTTTAAAAGATCCTAATGTAAAAGCAATTCTTATCAACATATTTGGTGGTATCGTTCGTTGTGATCGTGTGGCTCAAGGTGTTGTAGATGCATACAAGAATATGGGTGATGCCATGCAAGTGCCAATTATTGTAAGATTACAAGGTACAAATGCTGAATTGGCAAAAGAAATTATTGATAACTCAGGGTTGGCGGTAGAATCTGCTGTACAATTCCAAGAAGCTGCAGATAAGGTAAAAGCTGTATTGGCTTAAAGTAACTTATTTATAAGTTTCAAAAGACCATTCAAAATGAATGGTCTTTTTTTTTGTTTCAAGTTTTGTAGATGAACTACTGCTTTTATACTTATTGTCTTTACAGTTTTAATTTATTGTAATCAATAAAGGACTAAATCTGTAGTTTAGGTTATTGGAATGAAATAATAGTTAAGACTCTAATTACTTGTTTTTTCATTGGTTTGAATTTCTAATTTTGGGGTGTAATTATGAAATTAGTATTAAAGAGATGTTAAAAGTGGGTTTAATTGTAACATTATCATTTTATCATCGTCTTTTTAGTAATTCATCATCAATCAATTATTAATCAAGCTTCAGGAAATCTGAAGTAAAAAACAAAAAGTCATGAGAAAATTAAGTTTAGTAGTCGTAGCTGCAATGCTACTTGCAACAGGTAATGTATTAGCTAATGATGTAGTAAATGAAAACCCTACAAAAAAATTATCTGTACAGATTTCAGAAATGCTATCGGAAAACGATTTTTCTGTTGAGCATGACGATTTAACAGCCCAGGTTCGATTTACATTGAATGCAGACGGGGAAATCGTTGTGTTATCTGTACATACAGAATTTGACAAAATGGAAGGTTTTGTCAAAGCTAGATTAAACTATCAAAAAGTTAATTTGGCAAATGTAGAGGAAGGTAAAGTATACACTATTCCTGTGCGTATTCAGGCATAACCTTTAGGGGTATTGCTTTAAAAAGATCTTGATATACAGAGGTGTATCAAGATCTTTTTTTGTTTTTATATTTTACATTGCTAATTGCGGTATCTACCTTTTTCATTTGCTTGGATTTGAAATCCCTTTTCTCGGTATTCTTTGTAGCAGGTTTTGATGTTGCGGTCGCCATACCTAGTAAAACCTCACCAGGAATCTTAGGGTTGTCTTTAGTGCCACGTAAATGAATAACCAATCCATTTAAAAAATTACGTAACACTTGATCGCCACACTCCATGTAATTAGGGTGATCTTCTTTTCTAAAGAAAGCACCTAATTCGCTTTTAGAAATTTTAAAGTCTACTAGTTGTAAAATTTCAACAATATCGTCATCTCTGAATTTTAAGGCAACTCTTAGTTTTTTAAAAATATCATTATTTGTCATACTGCAAATTTAAGGACTGCAAGTTATCATAAAATTGTGACCTGATATATACTTATGTTGTTATTCGTATGATAGTGGGTGGAAAAGTGTCAATTGAACAGCCAACAAAGTTGGTGCCTTTGTTTAAATTATCAGGTTTATTTATAAAGTTATATGGTATATGAGTGAGGCTTATACTTTTACTCTAAAATTTGAGTTATAGTATTAATATATAATTTATTAAGTATTCGTATGCCTACTGAGAAAGAGAAGCTTAGTATATTGTCAGAAATGATTTCATTCGCTAAAGTGAACAATGAAATTAAGGAATCTGAATATGATTTCTTGTTTTCGGTAGCGCAACAATTGAATGTTACTAAGAAAACGTTTGACAAGCTCTTTACTACGAATGTGGAGCATGTTATACCCAAATCTCAATCAGATAGGCTTCTGCAGTTTCATAGGTTGGTATTATTAATGAATGTTGATAATAAGCAAGATGATGAAGAGGTGAACAAGATTTATGATATTGGTTTGAAAATGGGATTGCCGCCAGGGGCAATTCAACAAGTTTTGACCATAATGCATAAGTATCCTAATAAGGTTGTGCCACCTGAGATTTTGATTGCTATTTTTAAATCACACTACAATTAGGACCAAGAGAAGTAATCTGCTTCTAATTGTTCAAGATCTCTCTTGTTCATGATGTTAGTTATGGCGTCTTGTCTTAATTGATCAATTTCTGCCTCAATTATTTTCAATTGATCAGAATGTACTACATGTAGTTTTAACGTTTTTAGTTTATGCATTAATTTTCGCATGACCGTAATATCATGTTTGCAGTACTGACGATAAGTAGCCATTACATTAAATAGTATTTCTGAAAATTCTGGACAGTTCAAACTTACCCAATTAACACCGTTTTTGTCTGTTAGAAATTCATGGTCTTTTTTTAGTAACAAATCAATAAATAATGAGGAAAGGTAGTCTATGGTATTCAAAGCGGTGCCAGGATCATTAATACCTGGTGACATGGCTTTAATGCCTATTTCTGAAATTTGTCTAAAACCATAAATGAAATTTTCACCAATAAGTTCTGTATGGCTGAACAGTAAAGTTTTTTCAATTTTTTTCTTTAGTTCGTCTTCAACCGGTTTTTCTGTTAAGAAACCTACGGTTCCATCTATTATAAACTGCCCTTTATGTAGTGAAATCATTGCTTTTAAGTTATTCTCTTTACAAAGCTCAATTAGGTCATCTTTAAGTATTCCGTAAAAGTATCCTCTCTGGGTAATTTTATGTTTTTCCCAATTATCGGTGCTTGGAAAATCTTGATTTTTATCTTCTTGATTTTCTATAATGATCGCTAACTCTTTTTTAGTTCTAGAATGAATTGCAGTTAGTATGTTTCCTACTTGTATGGCTTGGGAAATATGGTGAATAAAATAAATGAAGGCGGCTAAACACAGAACTGTAAGTATAATACCGATAAGTACAGAGAACCCTGGTGTTTGGTATTCATTTTCGGTGGGTTCAATGGAAATCAAAATAAAAATATTGTAAAGAATGGTGCCAATATAAAGTCCCAGCACGACTTGATGTTTTTGATCAGAGATTATACCTGGTAGCACTCTTGGCGAGAAATTGCTTGAAGCTTGATTGAGTAGTACCATTACCATGGAAAAACTAAAAACGGTTAGAGATATTAAACCGCCAATTAAAGTACTTAAAATCGTTTTTGCGGTATCTGTGTCATCAATAACCAAAAAGGGAGCAACATCAATTAGAAAAGAAGAAATATTGATGGATTCCAAATAAATCAACAGAAATGCCAAAGCAAGACCGCCTAAGGCTATTAAAGAAGGGTAGAAGGCAATTTTAGAGCGTATTTGTTTAAAAATATTCAGTAGTCTGTCCATGATCAAAAATATGTCATAAAGCTAGTTTAAACGGTATTTAAAACTAGACTGATTTGAAGAAATTACAGACTCCTTTACTTGAATAATGCCAAAATGTCATTATTAATATTGTAAAATAAGACAAAATGACAGTATTTTGTTGTTGGTATGTATTTTGTCTATTACTAAGAGAATTTAAAAATCAATTAATTTAAAAAAATATAGTTATGAGTTTAGTAAAAAGAAATGACGTTTTGTTCCCAGCTTTTATGAATGAAATATTTAAGCCAGATTGGTTTGGAGGTATAGAGAATAATAGAAATTCTGTACCTGCCGTAAATATCAAGGAGAACGAGAAGGAGTATTATTTGGAGCTTTTTGTACCCGGTAGAAGTAAAGAAGATTTTACCATTGAAATTGATGAAGCTGTGTTGACCATTTCTTCTGAAATTAAAAAAGAGAATGAAGAGGTGAATGATAATTATACTAGAAAAGAATTTAGTATTTCATCTTTCAAAAGATCGTTTACATTACCAGATACAATTGCAACCGATAAGATCGATGCAAATTACGAAGGGGGAATTTTAAAATTCAATCTTCCTAAAAAAGAAGAGGCTTTACCAAAGCCAAAAAGAATGATCGAATTAAAATAGTTTTTTAGGTTGGTTTGAGTTGTTTAGTTAAGTGCTTTGAGAAATCAAAGCACTTTTTTTATACGCTCTATTCATAAAATTATTTAAAATTTTGGGCTATAAATTCAGTGATTGATTTGTTGGAGTTTTTATTTTTTGTAACATACAGATTATCTCATATGAGGTTTTTTGAACATCAAATTTACCTTCTCTTTTTAAACTGTAAATGTTGTTTCCAACATCTTAATTTTTTTTAAAATTTTATGTTGATAGGGTAGGCAATTAGTTTGAATGTTAAACTGTATTTTTAAGAAGTGGTTTTTGGAATTAGATACATATTTAATGTCGAATCTTTAGTTTTTGGAAAGCGAAGAATGGTTGAATTTAAAGTTTGAAAACTAAACATAAAATCGTAATATTAACACTTGGAATTACGAGACAAAGTCGTCTTGTTAAAGGCGAAATCAAAATTTATATTCTTGAAGTTAAGCTCCCTGGAGAGAGATTGAAAATTTGTTGAAATTTGACCCTAATTTACCTTTCATAGTCAAAAATAACTGTTTTAGACTTGTCTAAAAATATTATTTATAAATTTGTTTTCCAGTAATTTATATTCTTTTAATTAAAGTGTTGGTATTAGTTTTTTGAATTTTGCTTAAAACAAGTTTTTTCTGACTTATTCTTGGTCTTGTAGGGACTTTATTTCATCTCTTAACCTTGCTGCTTGCATAAAATCAAGCTCTTTTGCAGCTTTTTCCATCGCCTTTCTTTTGTCCTTGATCAACTTTTCAATTTGCTCTTTTGTTAGATAATCCATATCAGGTTCGGCTGCTCTTAACTCCTCTTTTATGAAGTGATAAGTAGACACGGAATTTTTAGATAGCACATTGTCCAAGCTTTTATTTAATGCTTTTGGAGTTACGTTATTATCGGTGTTGTATTTGATCTGTTTTTCTCTACGATAAGCTGTCTCGTCAATAGTTTTTTGCATGCTTTCCGTTATCTTATCTGCGTACATGATTGCCTTGCCATTTAGGTTTCTTGCAGCTCTACCAACAGTCTGTGTTAACGATCGGTTACTTCTTAGGAATCCTTCTTTATCGGCATCCAATATTAAGACCAAAGATACCTCTGGTAAGTCTAGTCCTTCACGTAATAAATTCACGCCGATCAGTACATCAAAAATACCTTTTCGTAAATCTTGCATGATTTCAACACGTTCTAAAGTGTCAACATCACTATGAATATATCTACATCTAATGTTAATTCTATCTAGGTATTTTGCTAATTCTTCTGCCATTCTTTTGGTCAATGTTGTAACCAAAGTCCGTTCGTCTTTTTCTACCCGTACCTGTATCTCTTCAACTAAATCATCGATCTGGTTTAAACTAGGTCTTACTTCTATAATAGGATCTAAAAGTCCGGTTGGTCTAATTACTTGTTCTACATAAACACCTTGACTCAATTGCAATTCGTAATCCGCCGGAGTTGCACTCACATACAATACCTGATTTTGCAATGCTTCAAATTCTTCAAATTTTAATGGTCTGTTATCCATTGCGGCGGGTAAGCGAAAGCCATATTCCACTAAATTGACTTTTCGTGAACGGTCACCACCATACATGGCATGTACTTGCGGTATGGTCACATGGCTTTCATCGATCACCATTAAATAATCATCTGGAAAGTAATCTAATAAACAGAAGGGTCTTGTACCGGGTTCCCTACCATCTAAATATCTTGAATAATTCTCTATACCTGAACAATAACCCAATTCACGAATCATTTCTAAATCAAAATTGGTTCGCTCTTCAAGTCTTTTAGCTTCTAAGGGTTTTGCAATGTCCTTGAAATATTCTATTTGCTTAACTAGGTCATCCTGTATGTTATGAATGGCATTCTGTAACACATCTTTAGAGGTTACGAACATGTTAGCAGGGTATATGTTCAAATTTTCATAAACTTCGATAATGGTATTGTTAAACGGATCAAACGCTTCGATCTCCTCTATCTCATCCCCAAAGAAATGTATTCTAAAAGCGTGATCGGCATAACTAGGGAAAACATCTACTACATCTCCTTTTACCCTAAAGTTTCCATTTTTAAAATCTGCCATAGTTCTTGAGTAAAGAGATTGCACCAATTGGTGCATTAACTTAGTTCTAGCTATTACTTGATCTTTTTTAATGGAAATAACGTTTTTCTGAAATTCAATGGGATTACCAATACCGTATAGACAGGATACGGATGCGATAACGATAACATCTCTTCTGCCAGATAATAAGGATGATGTAGCGCTTAAACGTAACTTTTCTATGTCCTCGTTTATAGACAGATCCTTTTCAATATATACACCACTAGTGGGTATATATGCTTCTGGTTGGTAGTAATCATAATAGGACACAAAATACTCCACGGCATTATCAGGAAAAAACTGCTTAAATTCAGAATAAAGCTGTGCGGCCAAGGTTTTATTGTGAGCCAATAGAAGAGTTGGTTTCTGAACGTTTTCAATAACGTTGGCTACAGTAAAGGTTTTACCTGACCCTGTAACACCTAATAAAGTCTGGTATTTTTCCTTTTCATTTATGCCCTTTACTAATTCTTTTATGGCATTTGGCTGGTCACCAGTGGGTTTGAACTCTGATACTACTTTGAATTTCATGCTATAAAATTACGAAAGAAGTATGATTAAAAAGGGTTCAATAAAAAGAATCGTTGCGCCTATCGTTTCAAACTAAAATGACCCTTAACCTCCTTATTTGAAATCGTTACCGCTTTAAACCAATAATCAGATTCGGGTAGTGGTCTACCGTTGAAAATACCGTTCCAACCCTTTGTGTCCGGTGATAATTGTGCCAAAAGTGAACCGAATCTATCATAAATAAAAATCACCGAAATATTGCTTTCTCCTGTTTCTATAGGTGGTATAAATCTCCAAATATCGTTTACACCGTCTCCATTAGGAGTAAAGAATTTTGGAAAACCATTAACGGTTAAATCTTGCTCTACCAGCCATTCCACTGTTCCGCAACCTTCTTTATCACGCACATAGACAGTGTGATTTTGAAGTGATATGTTGTTGAATCTATTGCTATCTTGATAGGGTCCGTTTTCATTGTCCAAGGCAAATTCATAATTACCTGGTGTAGTGGTATTGATTATGTAGTTTAGTGAGTTGGCGCCTATGTCAACAGATACGTCTTCTATTTTAGGAGCTTCTGATATGGTGACTTCAAACATTTTAGAAGTGGAACATTCAAACGTACTGCCGGAATCTTCTAATACTACATAAGCTTCATAAATATACTTTCCTTCGGTATCAATGAATACTTCTGAGCTTGAGGATAATAGAGATTCGTTTCCTCTTTCATCCAATTGGTACCATCTATAACCATCCGCTTCATCAGTTGCGGTAATTCTGTTTAATTCATTTCCATCACAAATAGAAATTGTATCTGGAAATGTTAACTGGGGGTTTAAAACGATTAAATCTCCGCTTATTGGATCAAAATAGGGACCGCAACCCAATATAGTGGAGAACGTTTCTTGACTACATCCAATGGCTTCACCTGCATCATTAAAGGGAATAATAGAAATAAAAAATGTGCGATTAGGCTCTAGGTCAATAATTACGGTCGAATTTTTAAATAGTATGGCATTCTCCAAAATATTGGTCTCAAAGGGCGATGTGCCTATAGATACTCTGTAACCCGTTGCATTTGGTACTGGGTTCCATTCCAGAAATTTGTCTAAAGGTACATTGGTTTCCCCGTCAAAGGGAGTGATCATACTTGTGCATTGGGGTAATATAGCTGCCTCAGCTGTCGTAAAAAATATCGTATTGCAACCCGTTGCCATTCCTATGCTATTGTAAGGTATTATGTTTACAAAAATATTAGCTTCTGAAGGTAAGTCTGTGGGCGGATTATAAGAAAGATTGTTGCCCATATCCAAATTGTTGAGAATCTCACTACCGTTCAAAGTAGTTCCAATAGATAAAATATAACCGAAAGCGCCTGAGGCTGGGCTCCATGAAATATTGGTGCTTGTATTTATATTGTTGGCATTGTTTGAAGGCAATGTGGATGGTACACAATCTGGTACTTCGGTTAAAGCTGCCGTGGTAAAACTTTGGATATCACAAACAATATTTGGTTGGTTAAAAAAGAATAATGTGATGGTTACGAATATTTCGGTATTCTCCGGTAGCCCGGTGGGTGGACTAAAGCTGGTAGATGTTCCTACATTTCTTTCGTTTACAATGTCATTGCCACCAGCGGTTGTTCCAAGTGAAATAATATACCCGGGTACACCGGTTACAGATTCCCAAGTTATAGGCGAATTAACAGGAACTGAGATCGCTCCATCTGTAGGGTTTAACAATAAGGGACATTCTTGTGCAATTGATTTTAAACTGGTGAAAAATAAAGCTACAAAAAGTATGGGCAAAGCCAATAGCTGGGGTAATCGTATGTCCCATATTTCTTTCATAGCATTTTTGTAAACAATACAATATACTATAAAATGAAAATTTATGGTTGGTTATCCTTGTTAAATAGGACCATGTGTTGCATCTGGTAGATGAATTAAATTAGAGGTCGCGCCTTTTTAATATTTTGTATGAGCCGTAAATGAAAATAGCAGTCCAAAATAATACTATGATGACTTCGTACCAATGAACGTGATAGTTCAAAGCTAATTTTTCTCCCATTTGATTAGCTACTGATTGTACTGCGCCTAACCTGGAAAATGGTTCTTTAATGAGATTGAACATGGATTGTAGCGGAAACAAATTCATAATGGAATCTGTGGTTTCCCCGTCAAAAAACTTCCAACGTAAGATGCCTCTAAATATACCTTCAAAAACTTGCCAAAGGATCAAAAAACCTAAAGCAAATGCGGATCGTTTAACCAATACTCCTAAAAAAAGACAGAAGGAAAAGAAACCCGTTAGTTTTACAAAAAATGCCAATAGAAACTCTAAATCGGTAAAAATGATAGATAATTCATTGAAATCTGAATAAAACAATCCTAAAATGAGCGAAACTATAAACACGAATATTGTGGATACTAAGGAAAATGTAATTACGGTCAAAAATTTAGAAAGTATAAACTCTCTTTTTGAGAGTCCGTCTATTAGGTTCTGTTTTATCGTTTTATTGCTGTATTCATTAGACATCATTGAAACGATCACTATGGCCAAGAACAATTTAAAGAACGCGGTTATAAATGTGTTGAAATGCCATATATAGGGAAAGTTGAATATCCCTTGGTCTGCCAAATGAAATTTTATGGGACCTATATCAAATTTAATTGCCGCTACCAAAGCGATTGATGTTAATAAAGCGAAGTAAGAAATGATCAGCACTTTGCTAGCCCTGTTATTCCACAATTTTATAAATTCTATTTGAAGTAATCGTATCATTTGCAAGGGGTATTAAGCGTTATCATTTTTGGTTAGTGCCAAGAATTGCTCTTCTAGACTTTCTTTTCTTTTCACTAGGTGTGAAGCAATTATGCCATTGTCAAAAAGAAGTTTGTTTAAAGTTTGGGCATCTAACTCAGAAGTTAAAAAAGCTGTGACCAGACCATTTTCTTCTTTTATGTTACCAAAATGTTCATTGTTGTTCAAGTAGGCAAAGAGCTTATCCGTATCTGAAGATTTAAGTTCAAAAAAGCCAAAACTTGCATGTAAACTGTCTACTCTGCCAGAATACAATTTTTCTCCTTTTCTTAAAATAACTACATGAGAGCAAACTTTTTCAACTTCGTCCAATAAATGCGATGCCAATAGTATAGTTGTGCCCTTTGCTGCGATAGTCTTAATAATCTCCCTGATTTGATGAATTCCTTGTGGATCTAGTCCATTGGTAGGTTCATCTAGGATTAAGATTTCAGGATCGTTCAGTAGGGCAGAGGCAATGGCTAAACGTTGCTTCATCCCCAGGGAATATGTTTTGAACTTGCTATTTTTTCTATCCAGTAAACCAACAAGTTCAAGCTTTTCTTCAATTTTATCTTCAGGTACTTCTTTAATTTTACAAACCAATTTCAAGTTTTGTAAAGCGGTCATGTAAGGGTAGAAATTTGGACGCTCAATAATAGCTCCAACTTTTTTCAAGGCTTCATGTGTAGAAGTGCCCCCGCCGAACCAAGCAAAATCTCCACTTGATTTATTGACGACATTTAAAACGATGCCCAATGTAGTGGATTTTCCGCTGCCGTTGGGACCTAGAATACCGTAGACATTTCCTTTTTCAATTGTGAACGAAAGATCTTTTACCGCAGTTAGATACCCAAATTTTTTAGTAAGATGATTGACTGATAGAATAGTACTCACGTCAAGTGTTTTTTGATTGATTATGCTTACTTGACGACTTACTTGACAGTTTGTTACAAAAAATATTACATTCTTGTTGCTCGGAAGGTAATTCTGCGGTTGGTGATTACTGTGGTAGGTGTTTTGAAATTGACCGTTACACTTTCAGAAGGGTCGTCTGTTGTTATGTTGCTATCCGTTTGGTCCTGAGAATTACTAATATTATTTGTGTAAGTAGCCGTTGAAGTATTTACATCCGGTAGCGTAACTCGTGTAACCAATGTTAAAGTTTCAAGATCCCCACTGGACATATTACCAATAGACCAATTAGGATATGAAAAACTTCCTTTTGAAATGGAAGATGATACAAGGGTTATACCATCTGGTAATAGATCGGTTATGACTACATTGGAAATTGGATTTACCCCTAGACTTTCTACAGTAATTGTAAAAGTAACTTCGTCGCCATCATTGACAATATTGGTGTCCGCGACTTTTTTGATAACTACATCAGGTAAACAATAATATGCTGCTATAGGTTGAGAATCATAAGTACAACCACCCTTTGTAACTCTAACAAAATAATCGCCAGCCTCGGTCGGGTTATAACTTGAAAATACTGCGCCGGGCACAATAGTTCCATTTTGATACCATTGATAGGCATCAAAATTGGCATCTACCACACTAATGATAGCTCCTGGCAAACATCCGCCACCTTCCACTTCAAGGTCGACTTCGGGTACGGTATCAAATCCGGAGAAATAACCGGCAATACCTCTTGCACCACTAAATCCAATAAACCCTACAGCGATCGGTCCGGTGGACTCTACAGTAACATCTCCTGTTAGCCCCGCTACAAAATAAGTTTTCCACAAAGTTGTACCGGCTACTGCAGAAGATGCAGGTAATGTAACAGGTCCATTTTCATCAGTAACTGTTATGTTTTCATCTGGGGTGGTGGTAGAGGCTATTATGGTTACACCACCGCTCATAGTTACCCCGGCAGCATCTTCAATATGCGTTATATTATCCACAGCATCCGGTAACAAACAGTTTACTGGGGCAATGAAGTTTAGTCCTTGTGTGTAAATGGCACTTGCACCTGCCATTAATTGATAAGCATAAGCATCTTTAGAAGTAGTTACGTACATGTTACCCCCAGCAGAAGACACCGAATAATTACTTTCGGGAATTTCAAAATAATCACCATTATTGATAGTGGCTATTGGGGTGGTGTTTCCGTTTACATAAATATTTGTTCCATTTTGCGTACCTATGATAATGGGTATTTCCGTTTCGCTAGTTCCGTTTCCTCTTATAAAAACATATTCTTTACCAATTTTATTTTGTGGTACGGGTTGGTCTATCGCAGCATCTCTACCTGAGTAACCGACCCTAGCACCGGTATTTAGACCCCCGTTACTGATAACTATAGGTTTGTTTGAAATTACATCTGCTCCTAACCAACCATCTGCATTTGCAGGGGTTTCACCTACATATGCCTCAAATACAAAAGATTCATTAGCATCTAAAGTTATAGTGTAAGAGTCTGCAGTTATTCCATCTCGATCGTTCCCCAGTCTAAATTCACAGTCTGGATCATACCCTGAAAGTGTTACGGTGGTGCCATCTTCTGTAGCCATAATTCCCAAAGTGTTGGTTAAGCTATTTTGAGAACCTTTATTAGGTGTACCTCCCCATTTGAAATGAGTACCCATTGCTTGCCGGCCCTTACTGGTTAGAGATGTAGCTTGAGATCCCGATCGACCTCTGTAGTTGGCATAAAATTTTTC
The DNA here is from genome assembly GCF_002362375.1 of Maribacter sp. UBA3344. Classification (NCBI taxonomy): domain Bacteria; kingdom Pseudomonadati; phylum Bacteroidota; class Flavobacteriia; order Flavobacteriales; family Flavobacteriaceae; genus Maribacter; species Maribacter sp. UBA3344. Next base: position 194,457 of record NZ_DERI01000011.1, read on the forward strand.
TCCACCTGGAGCTTCTAACCTAAGACCTGCATTGGTTAGTACAACACCGGTGCTATCATTGACCATTAAGGTTATATTATTATCACCATTGGCTAATGTTATTTCTTGAGGTGTGGTTTTTGATAAGGTCGCCGTACTAAAAAGGGCAGTAGATGTACCTTGATAAATATTTACTGTAAATGCCGTTGTTTCAGGAGTTGATAAATAGATTTTTTGTTGTGTAACGGCTTGGTTGTTTCCTCCTTGTTTTAATGGGGGTAAATAGTGAAGATCACTTAACTGGGAAAACCCGGTAAAGGAAACCATTATAAAAATTATAAATAAAAGTAATTTTTGCCTCATTATATTTTTGGAGTGCGAATAATCAAAGTAACCTACTACACTTTAATATCACAATTAATAGTTGTAAAACACCATAAATACGTGGTAATTGTAAAAAAAAACAGAGGTAGTTATATGTACTACCTCTATTGTTTTTTATCTGTAAAGGGTGAAATTACCTACCATTTCCCTTGTGTCAGCTTCACCATTTAATTTAATGATGTACCAATAGTCTCCGGTTGGTAATTCTGTGTTTTGATAAAAACCATCCCAGCCATCTTCATTGTCCTTAAAGGTATAAACGGTTCTACCGTATCTATCATAAATTGAAACAAAGATTTCAGGGTATATCTCTATGTTCAATGGCATCCAAATATCGTTTTCTCCATCACCATTTGGTGTAAAGAAATTTGGGATTTCTATATCAATGAATTCTATAAATATACTTGCAGTAGATTCGCATCCGTTTTCATCTACCACGGTTACATCGTATGTATTGGTTTCGGTAATGTAAAATACATTTTCAGAACCCATATCCCTATCGCCTAAATAGAACGTATAGTTTTCTCTACCTCCGGTAACAGTTGCGGTTATTTGGTTAATATTACTTTCTTCAACACTGATCTCTAGAGGTTCAAAAGCCTCTATTTCCACTTCATAAGTAGTTAAACAGCCGTTAGCATGGGAAATACTGATATAGTGACTACCTGGTGTCAACTCCCTGAACATTGGGTTCAGTTGCATCTCCAAAGGATCAACTGTGTCAAGTCCAAATAGTACATCATTTTCTATACTTGGGTCATTAAGTACAATATTTACATAATTACTTGGGAAGTTACCGTTACAACCATATACCGGTTCAACGGTTGCGCTTAAGTCAACCCCCGGATCAATAGTAACTATAATCGTTTCATCGCAGCCTTGCGCGTCTTCAATAAAGATGATATAATCACCCGCTGCCAAGTCTGTAAAGCTCAATCTATCCTGTACAAAATCTGTTTCACTTTCCAAACGTGTACTGTAAGGTGCAGTACCGCCAATAATAGTCAAATCAATTGTACCATCTTCTTCGCCCACGCAAATCTCGGGTGTACTGGCAATGGTCACTTCAAGAATTTCCGGTTCGGTGATAGTTGCCTCAATTAATTCAAAACAGCCATTAGAATCTTGAGCAATAATGGTATAATCACCAGGTGCCAATTCATCGAATGTATTATCATCACTAAAGCGATCTAAGTTAGGAGAAATAGCATATTGATAAGTGCCCGATCCACCAAGCATATTGACAGTAATGCTACCATCATTAGCTCCGTTACAAGTGACATTTACAATATTGGTGTTGTTGGTGTCAATTAAAAGTTCATCTGGTTCTGTAATATTGATCATTGCCGAAGACACTTCACAATCATCGCTCTGTACTCTAACGTAGTAGGTACCGGCAATCAAGTTTGTAAACAATCCGGTGGATTGATTAGCGCGTACTTCTACAGTTAGACCGGCGTCCGAAAATAAAGCATATTGATAATTACCCAACCCGCCTTGTGCCTCTGCATCGATTACTCCGGTATTATCACCATAACAACTAATTGTTGGGTTATCGTTTTCAAGGTTGACCGTTAAAGGTATGATCGGGTTGATCGTAATACTATTGCTTAATACGGATACACAACCAAGATTATCTTGAATGTAATAAACATAAGTGCCTGGTTGAACACCTGTAAATAAATGGGTGTTGGGTCCATTGGTTTCGTTCATTGCATAGAATGTAGATGAGCCATCTTCATTCCACATATATGGACCTGTACCACCAGAAGCTGTCAGTAACAATTCGGCATCGTTTAAACATGTTGCTCTTTGTGCAGTTACTAGTTGACCCTTAACCTCAATAGGCTCTACGATCTGAACAATTGCAGTTTCGTCAGAACAATTTAAATCGTCTAGAACGGTAATACTGTAATACCCTGATCTTAAATTGCTGAAAGTAGCAGTAGTCTGGGTGCTTGTTGTTTGCAATAGGGTTGCTCCCGGTCCGTCGCCATCATAGGTGTTAAGAACATACCTATAGTTAGTGGAAACCGACCTAGGTGTAAACCCGGCTGTTATTTCCCCATCTGCATCACCTTCACACTCTAAACCTTGAACAGCTTGAATATTAGCTATAATTGGTTCTGGAGGAGTTAATGTAAATGCATTGGTGAAAGTTTCTGTACAACCTAAACTATCGGTTACTTCTACAGTATATTGACCGTCGCTTAATCCAGTAAATAAATTGCTATTTACTTGGTTGGCAGTATAATTAGTACTTGTGCTAACATGTGTTAATACAATATTGAACGGCCCTTTACCACCATTAGGTGTAATGTTGGCACTGCCCATATCATTGCTACAGCCCACATCTGTAGTGGAAATAGTAGCTAACGTTATAGGTGCGCTAGGAGAGGTAATCGTAAACGACCTTTCTTGTACACATTCTGGAGTACCCACTTGTGATGCTCTCAATATATAACTTCCGGCAGCAACCGGTATGGCAGCTGTAGTTCCTGTTCCGTTGAAAATTCCAGTATCATCCGTTCTTGTGGTAGATGTGCCATTGGCATGTAAAACTTCCCAATTGAAATCTCCGGTATATGTGTCATCTGTAAATGTTACTTCTATAGCCCCGTCTGTTCCAAAACATACAACATCTGAAAGTTTATTTACTTCAATATCGAACGTATTTGGGTTTTCAACGATATGGGTTCTAGTAATTTCACAACCAGTGGTCACGTTCCTTATTCCTATGGTGTACGTGCCAATTGCAAGATTTGTAAAGGTATTGTCACCTGTTTGATAGGTTGCAGATGGTAAAATTCTAAATTCGTAATTACCTAGGTTTGCAGTTGTATTTGTAACGGTGCTATTTACATTTATAGTAATGTTTTCTCCGCTGTTTACACAGTCTAAATCTCTATCCACTATGATGGTTGCATCTATGAAAGTGTCATACGGGTCAATAGTTACAATATGTTCGGCAGAACAACCTTCATCGTCATAAACACGAACAATGATATCACCACCTGCCGCGTCTGTATGGGTATAGGTTAAACTACTACTGTTTTGTAATACGGTAGAAGTTGCGTCATCTATAAACTCAAAACGGTTGTAGGTTCCACTACCGCCACCAATAGAACTTGCATTGATGCTGATAGTTGCATTGTCCGAATCATTTCCTGTAGCACATCCAAATTGATTAGGTACCGGTGCGGTAAATGTTATTGCCGTATTTTCGTCTACAACAACAGTCTTTACCGTGGTACAGTTATTTTGTCCCGTAGCGGTTACGTCATAAGAACCACCTGGTAAATTTATAAAAGATTGTGTGCCTGCATCCCATGATGCACCAGCAGGCATTGGAGTTAAAGCATAATCAAGTGGGTTGTTTCCATTGTTAACTTGAACCATTTCAATTTTTCCATCTTCAGCTCCTGCACAACTAACTTCAATTGGAGTTGGTGTAAAATCCGGGCGAACGGCCGCAGGAATGGTGACATCAAAAGTTCTAAAGCAATTTGGAGATGCAGTACCTATATCATATACATTTACCGTATAAATGGTATCTATAGTATTGTCTGGAACGCTTACCGGTACGTTCATGGCACCGCCCGTAAGAGTTTGCCTTGCTTCCACATTTGAAGATGCACTATCTACAATTTCGAACTCATAATTACCTGAACCAGAAATACCTTCTATAGCTATTTCAGCTTCATAACCTGCACCACAACCTAATTGCTTATCTAAACTTGCATAGGCTTGTAGGGTAGGGTGTACCACAATATTTGTGTCTTCGGTACAACCTGTAGCATCTTTGATGAATACACTATAACTACCTGCTGGTACCGTGTTATAGACACCTCCATTATTTTGATAGGTAGAACCACCATCAATGGAGTATAGGATTGTACCAGAACCTGATGCAGTGATATTCACAGATGCGTTTGTACTACAATTTGAAATATCTATACTGTCAATAGTAGGTGCAGCCGTAAAGCTCATGGTAACATCATTAAGTGGGTAAGAGCAACCATATTGATCTTCTACCGTAACGGTATAAATGCCTGCTGGTGATCCAGCTGCAATCTCAATAGGGTTATCACCTGTAGCCGTAATAGTGGTAAAAGATGAAGGTCCTGTAATGGTGTATGAATAAGTGCCGCCACCACCTTGCACATTGTCTATTAAAATCAAACCGGGGTTTTCACACGAAATATCTTGAATAGATTGTGGGTTTCCGGTAATAATATCCAATTCATCTAGAATAGCATTTTCACTGGCACTGATACATTGTTGGACACCACTACCATCTATTTGGGTAACTTCTATATAATATTCGTTTGGTGAAAGGCCAGAAATTGTAATGGTATTACTATAGGTTACTATACCTGCACTTTGATCAATTACATTATTGTCAGTATCAAATAATGTCCATTGCATACTTGGTTCGGTAAAACCGTCTTCGTCAACTATAGTATATGTTATTTCTCCATTGTTAGATAAATTACAAGAAGGATTAATTTCTGGAGTAATGGTCATTGGTAGACCTCCGGCAATTTCGTTAACATTTACTGTACTTTGTCTAATACATGTTACTGGAGTATTGTTATCTCTAACATAGAAAACATAGGTTCTACCAGGTATCAAATTTGTAAACTCATACATACCATGTCCTGCAGGTACTGTACTGCCGTCTAAGGCAGTAGTGCCACCTGGGTACCACGTGGCGGTACTTTCATCAAAATTTGCAGGGTCACTTGAAAAAGTATATTCGTATCCTGGAACTCCTTCGCCACCTTGTACTTTTACTTTTAATTCATCACAATTTTCAACTACGGATGAAGTCGTAATATCTAAATCATCTAATGGGTAAGGAATGATTTCTCTTGGTAAATCTGTTTGACAAATTAGATTGCCGCTACCGTCAATTGTTCTAATGGACGGGAACACTTCATCACCAGAAGACAACCCAGTTCTAAAACTAGTGCCTGTTTGCCATGTGCTACCGCCATCTTGACTATATTCTATTGTACCTGGCAAACCAGTAGTAATGTTGGTGAAATCGAAACCAAAATCAGTATCCGCTCCGCTACAATCACTTGCATAGGCTAATACAATATCTGCTGTAAGTTCAGCTGGTGCTGTGATTGTTACAGATTCCGTTTCAGAACATCCTGCTTCATCGGTAATTATTACATCGTAATCACCTGGTGCAAGATTATAATAGGTTTTAGTAGAACCAACAACATTGGTTTGTACTTGGTCTGGTGTGCCGTTGCTATTATCCACTAATCGGTAATCGAAAGGAGATAATCCGTCGTTAATAGTAACTTCAATATTACCTGTACCGTCATGACATTCTGGGTCAGTTGCTACAGCAGTAATGTCCAATACCGGATTTGCCGATATGGTTTCGGTTACCATAGTTTGGCAAGCATCTGTACCATTTGCTTTATCCCTTACATAGATATCATAATCTCCAATATCCGCCAAGGCAATTGTTGTAGAATTACTTGCTGAAAAATCAGCATCCGTAACTGTAGTTCCAGATGGAACAAAAGCATACATGAAATTGCTATCTCCGCCCGTTGCCGTTGCCGTCAAGCTTCCGTTGGCACATACACTTGCATTTACCGGTACTACACTAAGGGAAATTGTAGGTGCAATGGTAATGGATTGTATGGCTGAAACACAGCCATATTCATCATTTACCTCTACATCATAAGTACCTTCGGATAAGTTGCTGAATGTATAGGTAACGTCGGTTATTGGAGAAGGTGTTTGCCATGCTCCGCCGTTAATTCTAAATGAATAATTACCGTTACCATCGGTTACCGTGGCTGTAACAGTACCATTGTTTTGACCGTCATAACATTGTGTTGCCGTTAAACCAAAAGCAATAGTCTCCGGTTGAGTTACGGTTACGGTAGCCGTTGAAACTGCTTCACAATTATTATCATCCCTTACTCTTACATGGTAGGTACCTGCCGGAACGTTCAAGAACTGTGTTGAGGTAGCATAGGTCCTTATTACGGTATTATCTGTTAATTCTAACTGATATTCATAACCTGGTGTGCCTTCATTTGCAGATGCTTGCAAAGTTGCCCCAGTATTAAAGCAAGTAAATTCAGCAGTTTGTTGAAGATCTGCCGTTAAAACGTTTGGCGAAGTCAACGTTGCAGATGTTGCTGAGGTTGCGGTACATGAATTGTCATCTACTTTTTCTACCATTACAGTGTACGTACCATCTGCTAATGTTGCAGGGGTTGTAATAGGTGATGTAGTTTCCGTTGTCCAAGTTACACCATTATCAACAGAATACCGGTAACCAAAAGTTGGGTCAAAGTTAGATACTTCAAAACGTATACTACCATTATCACTGCCGTTACATGTAGGATCGGTGCTACCTAAAATGGCAACTTCAAAAGTTTTGCCAGATTCTACGATTACTGTAATGTCTTCAGCTTTTTCACATATTTCCGGAGTTTGAGATGCCTGAATATCATCTAGCACCAAGAAATTACCGTTATCACTATCAAGGTTGGTACGTAGAACCACTCCTACTGCAGTATTTGCACCTGGATTGAATGTAACGGTTCTTAAGTGCCAATCATCGGCATTATTATTTTGGGGAATAGCAGCGGTAGCTTGACTGCTGATAACATTTCCAGAACCGTCTACCAATTCTACCAAAACTTCTGGGTCGTTGCCAGAGGCATTGTCCACTAAAATATTGTAAGCGTAGAATGATATGGTGATATCTTGATCGGCAAGAGCTTCCAATCCGGTTCTAGACCATAATACATTGTTGTTTCCTGCAGACGTACTAACGCCAATTGCCATAAACCTGCCATCTGTTATGCCCGTATGGTCATTAGGACTTCTCCAAGATGTGTTAGGGTTGGTAATTCTGTTCGTTACTGCATATTCCGCATTTACAAGTATTCCTGCAGGACCTAAGTTACAATCCGTTTCAGTTCCATCTTGGGGTTCGTAGCAATATCCTGGTCCTATTTCTGCAATTTGCGTAGTAACCCCAGCACCAAAATTCTCTAAAAATAAGGTACTTTGCTCCGGAGCAACAGTACTGGTATACCCAACAGTTATCGTTTGGGTACCAGAAGCCACATTGTTAAAAATATTGTTATCTATTGGGGCATTATCAGTACCGTTTAACTTATAGGTATAGGTAAAGTCGGTCGTGTTAGAAGGCGTGATCGTCACTATGCCGTCTCCATCACACTCATAAGTAATAGCATTGGTGAACGTAGGTGCTATAGCAGAGCTTGGTACCATAATCTCTAAAGGTGTTTCACAACCTAGGGCATCTTTGATGGCTAATTGATAGTTGCCGGGAGCCAAACGTTGCTCATCAACGCTGGAGAATGTGCTACCACCATCAAAACTATAGGTATATGGTGCTTGACCACCACTAGCATTTAAAATTTTTACTAAGGCGGTTGGTGTTGCGGCCCCAGAGGTATCACAAGAAGCATCTTCTATTATAGAAGGTGATGCTGTAAGAATGAACGGTTGGGTAACTTCATATTTTAAGGTTTCCGTACAAGCATTACCTGGGTTACTGTTAGTATCCATTACGGTAATGGTATACACTCCTGCGGCTATATTATTAAAGAAGTTTTCTGTCTGATAAGTTACTCCGCCATCTAAGCTGTATTGATAAGGAGCATTGCCACCAGTTGCAGTAATCGTCAAAATAGATGTAGCTGAATCTGCACAAGTAATATCTGTGTTCGATGCCGAAATGCTTATGGTACCTAAATCTTCCATTGATACGATATTGGATAATCCATAACATCCGTTATCATCCCTAATTACAAAAACATAATCACCATCTTCATTTGGAATATAGGTAGAAGGCGAACCTTCATAACCGAATAGGAATGTTGGGTTAGAGGTGAATTCCGAATCTGGAATAGTAGTTTCATCAGCATACGGAGCTACACCATCTTTACTATAGATGGCATATTCATAACCTGTTGTTCCACCAGTTGCCGTTAAATTAATTACCCCTGCAGAACACGTAATATTATCTTGATTTGTTGCTGTTAGCCTCAGTTCAGGAATTTCATCTACGGTTATCGTTTTTTCGTCAATACAACCATCTGTTGTAGTAGTTACCACAACATAATCATCTGCTGAAAGACCAGGAAATGTATACGTGTTGTCAGAAGAAAGTAAATTATTGGCTACCAAATCTCCTTTTCCACCACTACCGTTATCGAAGTAAAGCTCATAGCTATATTCTGGTGAAACGTTCAATGCTTGTATTGAAATTGTTCCTGCTTCTGTACAATCAAATGGAGTTGAACTTAATGTTGTCTCAAAAATTCTTTCTGCAATACCTATTTCTTCCGTTTCAAATACACAACTGTTTTCAATAGGCTCACCTGTTGAAGGATTTAATTGTGTAATCTGTACTTTGTAAGTACCGCTAGTTGCGATAGCAAAATTAGGACCTTGACCAGCACTGAATGGTACTGCGATAGTATTGTTCTCAACGTCATATAACTGATAGCCATAACCGCTACCTAAGTCTATTACACGAATAGAACCTTCTGTATCACAGATGATATCTGATGAATTCGGTTCAGGAATATCCAATGTATTTTGGTATGCATTGAAATAGAACCTACTGAAACATCCACCTTCATAACCAATGACTACTCTATATTTACCACTTTCGGTAACAGTAAAATTATTTTCATCGGATTCCTCTTCCCATGTCCAATTTCCATCTGTATTGGCACAGTTGTCGCTTACATCGCCACAAGTAGCGGTGTCACAACTTGTTTCGTCAAGTTTTTCCCAGGTAATGCTCAAAGCATCGGTAATGCCCAATTGTATAAATGCACTATCCAAATCACCACATAGAAAGATATGTGGCATAGAACTGTTGTCATTAGAACAAGTTACCGTCTCACCTTGAATGTCATTATCTGGATTACTGTCACTATTTACTTGATTTAAATAGCTGATGATCGGGTTGGTCTGTGTTTCTCCATAACGCTCAACCGTAATTAATTCTGTATGGTTTGCACATCCTGATGTTGCTGTTTTTTCAACAATATAGTTACCTATAGTAGTTACGGTTAGAGTGTTAGATGTACCATCATCTAAAATAGTATCTCCAGAATCTATAACACCATCATTGTTATTGTCGATTGCCCAAGTATACGTATCAAAACCTAGACCTGCGGAAAGCGTGCCGCTTGCACCACAAAGTTGAACGGTACGGGCTACGTTACAATTTGCCAAGGCATCTGAAACATTGTTGGCCGCAACTTCTAAAGTAGTAGTACAAGCACCTGCAGGATTACTTCCGTCTTCGTCTGAAAAAGTATTTGTATTTAATATGCTCGTATATGTGGCATAAGCATGATTTTCCAGTTGTGAGGCACAAGCCGCAACAAACTCAGAACAGTCGCCAGCGACAGATACCGTTATCTTTATTTTATACTCAGGGTCGTCAATTTGAACCAAATTGTCCGGAATGGTAAAGGTTATTGTTCTGGTGCTTTCGTCGTAACTGTTGGTTACTCCTGGGGCATCATCTATGATAATCTCATCTAAGCTAACGTTATCCGGTAAAACATTTTTAATCGTAAAATTGGTAGCATCATCATCACCGGTATTCTGAAAACGTAGAACATAATTGAATGTGTCACCTAAGTCTACATCTTCACCGTTGATGTCAGTACCACCTAATAATTCTGAGGTATTGCCTAAAACAATTACCGGTGCAAATACTTGAGTGTAAGATGCCGCATTTACTGTACCATCCGTAGGGTCTACTGCAGGAACTCCTGTTGCATATTCACCACCATCACCACCGTCGGTAGCATCATCTTTGTAATATTCGTTGGCATCGCTACAACCATCGCCATCGCTATCTAAGTCTAAGTGATCTGGAAAACCATCCAAATCGGTATCTAGATTTGCACAAAATCCGGAAAAGGACGCTGTATTATAGGATAAAAAGGCAACGTCTGCATTTGAACTGAGTTGTAATCTTAGATAAGCAACGTCAGCTAGACTGGCGGTAGGTATACCAAATTCTGATAACTCTACAGTTGCCAAGCGGTAATCTCTAGTGGTATTATTGAAAAAAATGCTACCATTAGCGTTGTAGATATCCAATCTGTAAGAACCAACTACATTTGCAAGTGCGCCGCCGCTATAGGCTTGAACACGTACTGCATTTCCTAGGGGTGCACCTGTAGCATCATAAAGACTAACTACGTGACCAACACCATTTGGGTCTGCCACTTGGGTCAGTAATATATCTGGTATACCATCACCAACATTGGTAGCTACTATAGGATCTATTTCATAAGTCCATGTGTCACCAATATTAACAATACCAGAACCAAGATCTAATCCATTTTGTCCGTGGGTCAATAAAGGATTTAATGGATCTGTGGTAGGGTCGTTAATAATGGTCAACCCTAAGGCATTATCGTTGTTCCCGTCATTTAAATTCGCTTCAAATGTTCCTTCACCATAAATATTATTTGAAGGGGTTAAAGCCATCCAGTTAGATTCTGTAGCTGAAATATCTGAAAATCCATCATTGTTGGAGTCTATTCCATCTAATAAACCATTACCGTCAGTATCAAAAAGATTATCGTCTGCAACCCCTGTGGAGAAAGTAGTTCCCCCGGACGTGAATGCCAATAATTCATGTGATAAGTTTGGTAAAACCGGATTTCTTGATGTTGTAGAACTTCGCCAAAAACCGGAGTAGTTAGAGAAAATTTCTGTTACCGCAGTACCACCTTGAACAGTGCTGGAGGGTGAACTGAAATTAACTTCACTGGATATAATACACATTTGTTCAACAGCATCATAAATTCCATCATTGTCATCATCTAAATCAACACTATCTACAACCCCGTCATTATCAAAATCATTATGTACTATAATTCGTGCAGAAGGCTCATCTCTTGTAAGATTGGCGTCTGTTTGGTCTTGAGTATTGGTTGCTGTATTGACGAGGTTCAGTAAAGGTAAAATGTCAATTTCGTCTGCAATTACCTCTAAAGTTAAAAATGCTACTTCACCGGGAGTCAACGTTCCAATATTCCACACACTGCCATTAAACGTACCTGTTATTGTTGTCGCTTGTACTAATGAAAGACCAGCGGGAATATTATCCGTAACCTGTAAGTTGGTGATATCATTAAAGTATAAATTCTCTGCCCTAATGGTAAAAGTTGCGGTTTCCCCTTCAACTATTTCAGGTTTGTCCACTGTTTTTTCTATAAGTACGTCTGGTTCACAATAGAAAATTTTAATGGTTTGTGAATCATAGGTACAAGGACCTTTAGTACCTCTAACGTAGTAATCACCTGCAATAGTAGCGGCATATTCAAAAGAATTAGCTCCAGGTATGATCTCACCATCAAAATACCACTGATATGCATCAAAATTGTCATCTGACGCCTCAAATATGCTTGAACCAGAAAAACACTCGCCTTCAACACCGCCATTAATTCTTAATACTACTTCTGGTACGGTATCAAATCCTGAAAAATAGCCGGCAACACCTTGTGCACCGTTATAACCAAAAAAGCCAATAGCCATTGGTCCGGTTGAGGTTACACTGATATCACCATCTAAGTTAGGGATGTAAAAAGTTTTCCAATCATCAGAACCGGCAACAGGATCAGATGCAGGTTTTGAAATTTCAACGCCGTCTTCAAACACCTTAACATTAGAATCTGCTGTATTAACCGAAGCAATAATAGTTAACCCACCAGTAACCGTAGTTCCTGCTATGTTCCTAATATCTGGAATGTTGTCCATTACATCTGGTAAAAGACAGTTGACCGGAGCAACGAAATTTAAACCTTGCGTATATAAATTACTAGATCCCGCCATAGATTGGTAGGCATAGACGTCTTTTGAGGTTTGAACGAACATGTTAGCACCTACTGAATTAGAAGAGTAATAACTGCTAGGAATTTTAAAGTACTCGCCATTATCAATAGTTGCTAAAGGTGTTGTGCTTCCATTCACGTATACATGAGTGTTGTCTGCAGTGGCAATAACTAAAGGAAACTCCGTAAGACCATTGGTGTTACCGTTTCCTCGTATAAATACATATTCCTTACCAAGTTTATTGATCGGTACAGGTTGATCAATGCCGGCATCTCTATGGCTTTGTCCGTCTTGACTTCCAAAGTTTATAGAACCATTACTTATTACAATATCTTTGGTAGATACGATAGAGGCACCTATCCAACCGTCTTCATGTGCCTGTGTATGTGTATTGCCAATATATGTTTCATACACGAAAGATTCATTGGCGTTCAATGTTATAGTATGCGAGTTGGCAGTTATACCAGCTCTGTTGCCGCCTACCCTAAATTCACAACCAGGATCATAACCGGATAATACAACGGTTGTATTATCTTCCGTGGCCATAATACCCAATGTATTCGATTTTGATGAATGGGTACCTTTGTTTGGAACACCGCCCCATTTAAAGTTGGTTCCCATTGCTTGTCTACCTTTGGCGGTTAACGATGCTGCCTGTGAACCAGATTTACCTCTATAGTTCACATAAAACTTTTCTCCACCGGCTGATACAAAGCGCAACCCGCTATTGGTTAATACTACTCCGGTATTGTTGTTGTCTACAAGGGTGATATTATTGTCTCCATTACTCAAAGTCCAAACACCAGGGTTTAGATTGTCTATGGTAATAGTCCTTTCAATGGTATTAGATGTACCTCTGTACACGTATACGTTGAAAGGCGTAGTTTCTGGAGTAGATAAATATATTGCTTGGTTTTGAATACCTGCATTATTTTGACCTTGCTTCATTGGTGGTAAATAATGCAAGTCGCTCAACTGGGCAGTTCCCAGAAAAGAACTGAAAGCAAGCAGAAAAAATAAATAGGATTTGAAAAGGTGTTTAATCGGAGTAATCATCAGTTTGGTTTCAAGTAGTACTTAAAACAAATAACGATACCTTTTACCTGCTTTCTAAAAAATTGTTGTATAACCGCGTATTATGTCAATGTATGGCCAAATTCTATATGCATGAAAAAATTTATTGGAATGAATTGTGTATTTTGTTAGTAAATTCGTGCTATGTCAGAAGAAAAATTAATGTCGAAAAAAAAGCCGGCTTACCCCGTAAGCGAAGCTTTAGATGGCTACCTGGAACATTACAGTAGAAAAATTGAAATTCCTATATTTTATGACGATTTACTACGGTTTTCAGGGTCGGTCGTTGTCTATGATAAAAATGATGAAGATACGCTTTGGGTACGCGCATATTATTCTGAATTCGATAGAAAGGAAATAGATGATAGTTTAAAGAAAGTATATTCCATTTTATTATCTGATGGTAGTGATAATATTCATCAATATTTAAATGTTGATGCGGTGGATTTTTGCACGTTTGGGAATTCAAAACCATTTCGGATAAAAATTCGAAATATTCTAAACGATAACTTTACTTATTTCTATATAAAAAAGACCGATGCATCTCGTATTTATGGGTTGGAATTGGAGCATATGCTTTCTCCTTACAACCTTAACTTTTTGGTTTATAAGGATACCTTGATTGAAGAACATATTGCAGGTATTCCCGGAGATGAATTTATCAAGAATAATTTACCTAAGTGTACTCCACGAGAAAAGGCGCAATTGGCGAAGGAATTTGTTAAGTTCAATGAGCGATGTATGATTAGGCTTTTGGGAGATATGCGATCATATAATTATGTCATTGTACCTACACATGATTTTGATCATGTAGTATATAAAATACGTGCCATTGATTTTGATCAACAGTGTTTTGAAGGGAAATTAAAGGTATATAGACCTCAGTTCTTTAAGGAGAACTATCAAATGGTAGAATTGGTTAGAAGTAAGCTTACCCATGATTCTGTTGATCAATATAAACTGGAAGAACGTTCTATGGTAGCTAAGCGTATTTTAAGTTCTGGTAATAGAATAAAGAAGTTACGTGCTATTTGTAAGACCGATGAAATATCTACACCTGATAATATTGCCATGTTAAGGGAACAAATAGAGGTATTGACCATGGATATGGATTTTCAGAACTGTAAGACCATGGGGGAGGTGCTAGACCTAGCTTTGAACTTTGTTCGTAGAAATTATGAAGATGTCAGTGTAAAGCAGATTATTGAGCATAATATTAAAATAAACAGCTAGTATCTAATTAAGGTAGTCATAGTATTAAAAAAGCCATTTTTCGTGTGATGAAAAATGGCTTTTTTACTATTATAGTTAGACAAGGCTAGCTTTTCTGTTCCTTGTTGAAATACACTAGGTAATAATACATTTGTCTTTCCTCGTCCCAACCTTTTTCTACAAATTTTTCAGCAGATTCAGGATTTATGAAATCCATTTTAATCTGTATGTTGGTGTCAAGATTAATAACGTTCTTAATTTTTTTACGAGCATCTGATACCGCTTTATTGGCAATGTCAAAATTGGATACATCTTCAATGCTGAACTTAGGTCCTTTTTCCGTTTTGTAATGTTTGAACTCAGGAATCAATTCTGGGTTTTCCATTACTTCATTTAAGAAAGAAGACTCTTCAAAAGAATCGTTTTTTGCAAAATGGTTAACCGCTCGGTTCATAAAAAGAACTTCTTGTTGTTTATCTTCCGCTGGTAAAACCACGTCCTTTGCAAAATTCTGACAGAACTTTAAATAGTTTTTGGTCTTGAAATTATCATCTGAAAGCGGGTCTACACCCAAGAAATTTTCTAACCAATATTTGGTGTCATATTTATTGCTATCTACTGAAAGTACTTTGTAACCTTCTTCTTTATCAACATTGAATATTAAACAACCTTTGTCAAGCTTGTTAATGTTTATACCCTGTTGAATAACAATATCCAAATTGCTCCCTTTTTCTTCAAACTGAATAAAATCATGCTTGAGCTCACTTTTAAAGATACCTATGGCATCTACTTTTTTATTGTCCAACAATAGACCGGATAGGTAAGCTACGTATACCTCACCACTTTTAATATGCGGGTGATTAGATTGTTCAAATAATAAAGAAGCTACCTTTTTAGAGTTTAAATGTGCTTTAGAAGGGTCCTCAAAAACTTCACTGACAATTTTGAACAATTCGTTGAATTCCACATCAACTTCATTGGCCAGTTTATAATAATTTTCTTCCTTTTCCCTAAAAGGCTTGAAGAAGTATTCTTTTAATAGACCTGTAGTTTCGTCATTAAGTCTAAATGGTTCTTCAGAAAGAAATATACCTTCATTTTTATTTTTGTTACCAACTCTGTGTATAGAGATACTTTCTATTTGGGTAGCATATAGGTTGATCATAAAATGTTCTAAATTAAATGGTTATACTTGTCTTTGGTTCATTTGGTAACTGGTAAATTAATTCCAGTTCTCATCAAAATCCAAGTCATCATAATTATCAAAGGTATCATCAAAATCAAAGGCACTGTTCTCTGCCTCAAAGTTTTTTTCTGGTGGGGTCTCAGGTAATTCGCCAAAAGTGAATAGTACATTAGGGTAAGCACGACCATCTTCTTTTGGTTGTATATCCGCCAGTTCTACAAAGAAGGTCCACATGTTCATGAAATCATAAACGTAAATCAACTTTGGGTTGTTTTCGGTCATGATGTCCTCTAAAAATGTTTCGTTCATTAAACGAACGTCAGAACCAGATTCGCTCATATCAAAAAGTGCAATTTCTTCGTCTTGTTTCCACTCTTCATCGCAGGTGTAAAAAGATGCCATCTCATTGCCTAAAAAGCCAAATGCCTGGGTAATAGTATTATGAAAGTCCTCTAAAGAGTTATGAGCTTCAATTTCTAAATCTCTAAAAATATCTTCTTCGGCGTCTAGAATCACACGAATTTTATAAATCATACCTTAAATTTTGCGGGAGGGCAAAGTTACGAAGTTTTGATGTTTTTCCTAGGCTTTAATGCATCTAAAAGTATGTAGAATTGAACTCCAAATAGAATTGAAGCCAATACCAAGTGTAACGGCTGACTTGCAAAAGGAAAATCTAAATAGTTCATGGCTATACCTGTAATTACCTCTACTACCAATAAAAACAAGACCCAGTAAATTTTAAAATGTCCTAAGTTTAGTTTGGTGATCCGGTAAACCAAGTATGCATTGATCAAAAGTACGATAATTGAAAAAGATCGATGTATATAGAATAAAACCTCAGGATTTTGTAGCCATAGACTTTTAGCGTCATAACCAAATATATCTATTTGCTCGTCTACAAATTGACGAACCTGTGTGCCCATACCAATTTGTACTAAGGTTAACACTAATGCTATTAGACTAAAATGCAGTACCGTTCTGTCATACCTTATACGTTTGTTTTCTTTATTGGCCAAATAAATGATGTACAAGAGCATGGCAACAATGACCAATGCCATGAGCATGTGTATGGTAATTTTGGCAGGTTCTAGAACTGAGTATACTACCGTAGCGCCTAACCATGCTTGAAAAACCATTCCTACTACCACTAACCATGATAATATAGGAATACGCTTTTTCTTTTTCCAAAATTTTAATGATATAATGGCTAGCAAAAGTGTAGCCAACCCAGCTAGGGCGCCAAACAATCTATTAATATATTCGATCCAAGTATGCCAAGGGTTGAATTCGGCGTAGTCATGCTTGGTATACATTTCCCAGTTTTCTTCATTAAATGAATTTGTAGTGGTAAATGTTTCTTTTGAAACTTGTAAGGTTTCGTTCCAAATAATCACTTGTCCTTTTTCAAACGTTCTGTCTGCTTGCCACTTAATTTCCGTAACATCTGTTGGCGGAATATAATAACCAAAGCATTTGGGCCAGTCTGGGCATCCCATGCCACTGCCTGTCATTCTTACTACAGCACCGGCAACAATTACCAAGTAAACTAAGACTAACGATATTTTGGCAATTTTTCTAAATGTAATATCCATAAAAAGTATCCATTCTATTTAGTAGTCTGTAAGCCTAGTTCTGCACCTTTAAGATACATAAATTCTTGTGCAGCTTTATATTCATTTGGAATTTCTCCTTCTAAAATAGCCTCTTTGATCGCTTCTTTGATAATCCCGATTTCTTTAGACGGTTTTAGGGAAAATGTTTCCATAATTTCTTCTCCACTTATAGGTGGTTGAAAATTTCTAACATGATCGCGAGCTTCTACTTCCTCAATCTTTTGGCGAACAATTTTGAAATTTTGATGATACCTTCGCTGTTTTTTAGGGTTCTTTGTAGTGATATCCGCTTCGCATAAGGTCATTAAATCTTCCACATGGTCACCTGCATCAAATATTAACCTTCGTACGGCAGAGTCTGTCACAAAATCTTCTGATAAAACTATAGGTCTAGAACTCATAAGTACGAGCTTTTGTACATATTTCATTTTATCGTTCAATGGCATGCGTAACCTTTTGAACAGCTTATAGACCATTTTAGACCCCACAAATTCGTGCCCATGAAAGGTCCAACCTATTTTTTTATGGAATCTTTTGGTTGGTGCTTTTCCAATATCATGTAATAACGCTGCCCAACGTAACCAAAGACTGTCTGTAGCTTCAGATATATTATCGACCACTTCTAGCGTATGCCAAAAATTGTCTTTATGTTTTTGCCCTTCTATTTCTTCAATGCCCTGTAACGCAGTAAGCTCTGGTAGAATTAAAGCTAAAAGTTCTGTTTTATGAAGCAGTGAAAACCCTACGGACGGTTTTTTGCACAACATAATTTTATTGAGCTCGTCTAATATTCGCTCGTTGGAAACGATCTTTAAACGGTCTTTATTTTCGGTAATAGCTTGTAAGGAGGGTAGTGCAATTTGAAAATCTAATTGAGTTGCAAACCGTATAGCCCTCATCATGCGTAAGGGATCATCTGAATAGGTTACCCCTGGTTCTAAAGGAGTTTTGATTATTTTGTTTTCAAGATCCGTTATACCGTTAAAGGGGTCCAATAACTCACCATAGTTAGATGAATTTAAAGAAAGTGCTAATGCATTAATGGTAAAATCCCTTCTTTTTTGATCATCTTCCAAGGTGCCGTTTTCAACAATAGGTTTACGGCTATCCCTGGTATAACTTTCTTTACGTGCGCCAACAAATTCTAGCTCAATGCCATCACTTTTGATCATGGCGGTACCAAAATTCTTAAAAACAGAAACTTGAGGTTTTCCCTTTAATTTTGAAGCTACTTTCTCGGCAAGTGCTATGCCACTGCCAATAGCAACGACATCTATATCTTTAGGAATGGATCTCTTTAAAAAATAATCTCTGACAAAACCACCAATAACATAGCAGTCTACAGAAAGTTCTTCTGCAGCTTCTGAAATAGTTTTGAAAATAGGGTTGTTTAAAGCGTCTATATGGCTCTCTTGCATGTTGTTATTCTCGAATAACCTTCACCGTATTGTCATTAGAAAGTCTAATAATTGATGAGGCGGAGCTATTCTGTTTCTCTCTGTGCAAATTTACCACATAGTCAACACCTTTTAAAATGGCTTGATCTATATTTTGGAAAGAATTTGGAGTGTTGTTTCCTGATATATTGGCAGATGTTGATACAATTGGTTTTTTAAACTTACCAATTAGGTAACTGCAAAATTTGTCAGAAGCCACTCTAACGGCTAGGGTATTGTCCGCTGCAATTAGGTTTTTGGCAATACCACGTGGATTATCGTAAATTATAGTGGTTGGTTTTGTAGAAAGGTCCATAAGGTCATAGGCCAGGTCAGGAACTTTTTCTATGTGCTTCTCAAGCATTGCGTCATTGGCTACCAAACAAATTAATGCTTTGCTGTCTTCTCGTTGTTTTAATCGAAATACTTTTTGAACCGCTTCTTCATTGGTGGCATCACAACCTATTCCCCAAACGGTATCGGTAGGGTAGAGTATGAGTCCGCCATTTTCTAAAACTTCTATGCATTTGTTGATTTCCTCAGTCATCTTTGATAGGGTATAATTAAAGAAATTTATCTGGTGTTATATTATAATGTTGTGTTATAGCTTGCCATTGAGTTTTGTTTTTATCCCCACCTATGTTCGATTTTTTCAAAGATTGTTTTTGAGACCCAATGATAGGTATTGGTGTTTTTGCTCTATGCGCTGCTAATATTGTTTTCGTTCCTTGCAAATATGCCATAGCCTTAAACCACAAATCGTCGGCTTTTGGTGCTAATTCTAAAAATAGATCGTCATTTGTTACCTCTTTTGATAAGCAGTTAGGAGGGTAAAGTACCCCTTCTGCACCAATTGCAATAATTGCGTCTTCATTATTCTTGGTGTTTTTATCCTTGATCCAACTTTTGTAAGAAAGTAACTCTCCAGCTGAGCTATAACTTATATACCTAGTTTGATTAGCTATTACCTTGTCTAAATTGGCTTTATGCTCTTGATATAATAAATGAAGCCAATTTTTTCTGTACATCATATCATCATCACATGTAATTATAATATCGTTGGGGTAAAGCTCTAAACTATGAACCAATTTTCTATGTGAGCAGGTTAAATCAGAATATAAAATTGAAAACAAATCAGACTCTAATGATACCAATTTTTCTGGAATTTCATCCTTTAAGGAGTGATGTAACCATAATACTATTTTTGTAGGTCTTACTTCTTGATTAAGGATACTTCTTATGGTCAAGTGCAGCGTATGCAACCTTGAAGGAATGGAGGTTAATGAAACAATTACAGGAATTTCTTCTTTCTGTACGTTAACCATACTTTTAGAGGATATTGATAAAAGTTTGGCAGCGTTATAAATTGATACCGGTATTTCTTTTAGCTTCATTTTACATTGCTGTATTTTGATCTATTATTAATAGAGCATCTTTTCTTGGTCAAAGATAGATAAGAGTTTTATATTTTTGCAGTAATTTGAAACGTAGCATGGAGATTCCTAAAATAAGTATCATTGTAAGTACATATAATGCCGAAGAGTGGTTGAAGAAGGTACTTTGGGGCTTTGAGCAACAAATTTTCAAAGACTTTGAAGTGGTTATTGCCGATGACGGCTCAAAGGAACCTACCAAAATTCTTCTTGAAGAAATGGCAAAAAAGGTCCATTACCCCATAGTTCATGTTTGGCAAGAAGATGACGGATTTCAAAAATCTAGGATACTTAATAAAGCGGTTACGGCTTGTTCTGCAGATTATATTATCATGACCGATGGTGATTGTATACCGCGAGAAGATTTTGTTCAAGTTCACTACATAAATAAAGAACCTGGTTATTTTATTTCTGGTGGATATTACATGCTACCAATGAATATCTCTAAATTAATTACTTTAGAGGATATTGAAAAGCAGCGTTGTTTTAATATTCAGTGGTTAAAAGAAAAAGGAATTCCGCAGACATTCAAGAATAATAAGTTGACGGCTCGGGGGATTATTTCAAAAATCCTTAATTGGGTAACACCTACCAACGCTAGTTGGAACGGTCATAACTCTTCTGGTTGGAAGAAAGATATTGAAAACGTGAACGGTTTTGATGAGCGTATGCAATATGGTGGACAAGACAGGGAATTGGGTGAAAGGTTATTTAATTTCGGTATAAAGTCAAAACAATTACGTTACAGTGCTGTTTGTGTTCATTTGGACCACAAAAGAGGTTACAAAACACCAGAGTCTATCGCAAAAAATGTTGGAATTAGAAATGCCACCAAAAAGGAAAAAAGTGTGTGGACACACTATGGCATTACCAAATAATAGGCTAATTCATTTTTTTGCTCTAATCTTTTAAGCTCTCTATAGCGTTCAAGTACGCCCAAAGAATTCAAATAACAAATGGTAAAGCCTTTTTTGCCGTCAAGTATACCAAGTCTTAATATATAGTGGTTAAAAAATTTCCAGCTAGTTTTTAAGACCATCATAGCATAACTGAACTTCTTTTCTTTGTAAAAAGATTCAATAGCCTTTAAACGCCCATACTTCAACATTTTACCTTTGTAGTCTTCGTAGTTTTTGTAACAGTAATGTGTCAATTTTTCTTTAAGAATACCAGAGGTTCCGTCAACATCTAATGTTTCATGGACAATTTTGCAATCGGAAAATACAGCTTTACTTTTTCTAAAAAGGCGGTAGTTTTTATCTGTTTGCCATCCACTGAAATTTAATTTTTCATTTTTGAACATGAACTGTCGATAAAACCAAAAAGCAGCAATTTCGGTACCACTTGATATTGTTTCTTCTATTTCATTTTGCAAAGCATCTGAAACAATCTCATCAGCATCTAAAAATAAAACCCAGTCGTTTTTAGCCTGTTTTAAAGCAAAAGATTTTTGAGCGGTAAAGTTTTCGAACGGATTTTGAATGACTTTTACTTTAGGGTGTTCCTTTAAATATTCATAGGTTCCGTCAGTACTAAAAGAGTCAACTACAATAATTTCGTCAGCAAAAGAAACAGATTCTATACATTTTTCAATGAAACCAATTTCATTATACGTAATTACTAATGCGGTAAGTTGTTCTTTTTTTGTAATCATACAATCCAATTTGATAGGTTTGCTCTAATCGGAGCGAACAAAGTTATAACAAAAAAAGAATTAAAAAATTGTGTCAAGAAGTAAAATTCTTACAGGTTTAAAATCCGGTATTATAACTTGGTTCAGTTTATAAGAGGGTATATTTTAGAATGGTTGCGTTCAATTATCAAAAAGTTTTTTAGTTTTTGCTAACGCAGCTCCAATAACCTGGTGCATATCATAGTATTTATATTCAGCTAGCCTACCTCCAAAAATGACTAAGTCTTTGGAAGCCTTATTTTTATATTTTAAATACCTACTGTTATTCTTATCGTCGTTAATGGGGTAGTAGGGTTCTAATTCAGTTGATGCCTCTAATGGAAATTCTTTTGTTATGACCGTTTTCTTTTGTTGCCCAAATTCAAAATGTTTGTGTTCTAAAATTCTAGTATATGGTATTTCTACTGCTGTATAATTAATAACTGCATTGCCTTGAAAGTTTTCGATATCTAAAACTTCATGGGCAAAACGTAAACCTCGGTATTCTAGTTTGCCAAATTCATAACCGTAGTACTCATCAATTTTACCTGTAAAGACCGTTTTGTGGGCCATCCCATCTAGGGCAATTTTATCTTTAAAGTAATTGACGCCAAGCTGTACATCTATACCTTCAAGTAACCCTCCAGTAAGTTCGTTATATCCACCTATTGGAATGCCTTGGTAGCTATCATTAAAATAGTTGTTGTCGAATGTAAATCTTACCGGAAGACGTTTTATTATAAATGCAGGTAATTCTGTGGTTTTTCTTCCCCATTGCTTTTCTGTATACCCTTTGATCAGTTTGTAATAAATATCTTCACCAACCAATGAGAGTGCTTGCTCTTCTAAGTTTTGAGGTTTTTTTGTTTGGTGTTTTTTGCTTTGCTCTTCTATTATGTTTTTAGCTTCTGAAGGAGTTTTTACTCCCCAGAGCTGATGGAAAGTATTCATGTTAAAAGGCAAATTGAACAATGAACCTTTATAATTGGCAACTGGTGAATTTGTATATCTATTAAAAGGCACAAAGTCGTTTACATAGTCCCAAATTTTTTTGTCGTTGGTATGGAAAATGTGTGCTCCGTAGGCATGCACATTGATATCTTCTATTTTTTTACAAAATGTATTACCTCCTATATGTTCCCTTTTATCTACTACTAAACATGTTTTACCTCTTTTTTTTGCTTCATGGGCAAAAACTGCCCCGTACAGACCTGCGCCTACAATAAGGAAATCATACTTTTTTGTGGATGCCATTTTTTAAAATTTAATGCTCAAAGATACAGTTTGAAAACTAAATTTATTAACATGAAAATATTTACAATTGTTTAAGCTTTAACTTAAAAACTTTATTTTAAAATGGTATAATTGCATGGCAAAAATGGCTTAATTAATACCTTCATGAATTCAAATAATCTCTTTTTTATTTCTAGGAATTATAAATTTTCAAAGAATGCGGCTTCTAAACCAAAAATGGACTGCGAGATAGTTCTTGAAAAAAACGGATTTAAAAATTTAGGTTTTAAACAAAGTAATTACCCCAGTTCGGCGATAGGCGCGGTTATTAGTTTTTTCGGAATCACAAAAGGGTTAATTCGCTTGCCAAGAAAGTCGGTTTTTTGCATGCAATATCCGTTGAGTAAGTTTTTTGGGTATATCACCAACGTCGTTGCTTTAAAAAAATGTACACTAATTATTATCATTCATGATGTAAAATTTTTAATGGGGAAGTCAAATGATTTAAATGGTGAAATGGCGAAGTTTAATAAAGCTGATTTTATCATCGTTCATAACGAATCTATGAAAAAGTGGTTTCAGGATAATGGCTGTACTGCACAGTTGGTCAGCTTAGAATTGTTCGATTATATTCATTCCAGTAATAAGCATGCCACGCTCAATACTCCTTACGATGTAGTCTTCGCAGGTGGGTTAGGAAAGGAAAAAAGCGAGTTTCTATATAGTATGGACAACCTTAGCCCTTTAAATTATAAATTGAAATTATATGGTAATGGTTTCAATGCTACTGATGCTGAGCAAACTAATTCTATTCTCGATTATCAAGGTGTTTTTTCACCGGAACAGGTAATCGATGAAATAAACGGTTCGTTCGGGTTAATTTGGAACGGTAATGCTTTGACCGAATGTTCAGGGGATTTTGGTAAATACTTGCTATATAATAATCCGCACAAGACATCTTTATATCTCTTGTGCGGATTACCTGTAATTGTCTGGAAAAAAGCAGCTATCGCTAAATTCATTGAAAAAGAACAAATAGGTATTACCTTAAATTCTTTAGACGAACTTGATACTGTTTTAGCTAACCTTGATTCTAAAAACTATGCCACTATGGTTTCTAACGTAGAAAAGGTAAAGGTGAAGGTGTCTTCCGGTTATTACCTTTCTCAAGCTATCAACAAAGTAGTGGCATTGGTTTAAAATTTAAACCGCTACATCATACTCTCTAAGTGCATCGTTCAATGATGTCTTTTTATTGGTGCTTTCCTTACGCTTACCAATTATTAATGCACATGGTACTTGAAATTCACCAGCTGGGAATTTTTTGGTGTAACTGCCAGGTATAACTACTGAACGAGCAGGGACAACACCTTTGGTCTCTACCGGAGTTTCGCCAGTAACATCAATTATTTTAGTACTCATGGTCAAAACAACATTAGCACCTAAAACGGCTTCTTTTTCAACTCTAACACCTTCTACAACAATACAACGGGAGCCAATAAAGGCACCGTCTTCTATGATGACCGGCGAAGCTTGTAAAGGTTCTAAAACACCACCAATACCAACACCGCCACTTAGGTGTACATTTTTACCTATCTGAGCACAGCTACCTACTGTTGCCCAGGTATCTACCATGGTACCTTCATCAACATAAGCACCAATATTTACATAGCTAGGCATTAAAATGGTACCTGCTGAAATATATGCTCCATGTCTTGCAACGGCATTTGGTACTACGCGAATTCCTTTTTCTTTGTATCCTTTTTTTAATGGCATTTTATCATGGTACTCAAAAATACCAGCTTCTAAAGTTTCCATTTTTTGAATAGGGAAATACATAACTACAGCTTTCTTGACCCATTCATTGATCTGCCATCCATCTTCAGTAGGCTCGGCACATCTCAATTTTCCTAAATCTAAAAGATTTACAACCTCTCTAATACTATCTTGGGTAGCAGACTCCTTCAAAAGGTCTCTATTTTCCCATGCTTTTTCTATTTGAGCTCTTAATTCTGTCATTTTCATAAAATTTTCTCAAATATAAGTTGAAGTACAGTAATTACCCATGGTCAAGGGCACATATAACAAATTATCCTTTATTTTTGCCAAAAATTTAGTTTGGGAAAGATCCTTGCAATTGATTACGGAGAAAAACGTATTGGGCTGGCAGTTACCGATGATATGAAAATGATAGCTTTTGGTTTAACTACTATTGCTACTCCTGAAATATTTGAGTATTTAGCTGACTATATAGCTAATGAAAACGTAGATACCATAGTTGTGGGCGAACCTAAACAAATGGATAATACCGCTTCTGAATCTGAAGTGCATATTGCTCCTTTTTTAGTGAAGTTGGCAGAGAAATTTCCTAAGGTGGCCATTAAAAGACATGATGAGCGCTTTACCTCTAAAATGGCTTTTCAGACCATGTTGGATAGCGGATTAAAGAAAAAACAAAGAAAGAATAAAGCATTGATAGATGAGATCAGTGCAACCATTATATTACAAGACTTTTTAAAAACAGTTTAAATGATATTACCCATTATTGCCTACGGTGATCCCGTATTAAGAAAAGTTGCGGATGATATAGATAAAGATTATCCAAAACTGAATGAATTGATTGCCAATATGTGGGACACCATGTACAATGCTAGTGGCGTAGGTCTTGCAGCTCCTCAAATTGGGCTTCCAATACGTATTTTCTTGGTAGATTCAACACCATTTAGTGGTGATGAGGATTTAACACCGGAAGAACAAAAGCAATTGGACGGATTCAAACGCGTATTCATAAATGCGACTATTGAAGAAGAAACTGGTGAAGAATGGGCTTTTAACGAAGGTTGTTTAAGTATACCGGATGTTCGTGAAGATGTTCGCAGAAAGGAAACTATTAAGATCAGTTATTTAGACGAAAATTTTAAAGAACATGTAGAAACGTATAGTGGTCTTTTGGCACGTGTAATTCAACATGAGTATGATCATATTGAAGGAGTACTGTTTACCGATAAATTGTCTTCTTTAAAGAAAAGGATGATTAAGGGCAGATTGGCCAATATTTCAAAAGGAAAAATCAGTGTTGAATATAGAATGAAATTTCCGTCCTTAAAAAAAGGACGTTAAAATCATATCATAATTAATAGAAAAGTATAATATTTGTCGACTAAAATTTTAAAAGAGTATATGGGGTTAGAGAAGATTTTATCCGTTGCGGGAAAACCAGGTTTATATAAATTAATTACCCAAACTAGAACAGGATTTGTGGCGGAGTCCTTGTTAGATGGAAAAAG
Organism: Maribacter sp. UBA3344; assembly: GCF_002362375.1. Classification (NCBI taxonomy): domain Bacteria; kingdom Pseudomonadati; phylum Bacteroidota; class Flavobacteriia; order Flavobacteriales; family Flavobacteriaceae; genus Maribacter; species Maribacter sp. UBA3344. The sequence continues at coordinate 220,861 of NZ_DERI01000011.1, forward strand.
AATTACGGTAAGCTTACGTAGCAGCGTTAGTGTTTTGTCTGAAATTGCCATTTATACACTTGAAGAGGAAGTGCCTTTAAGAGATGTATTCAAAAAAATACAAGAAAAAGAAGATGGTGGTAAAACATCTATTGGGCATAAAGAAGAGAAGATTAAATTAGAAGAATACTTCTTTGAAATATTACCTAACTACGATGAGGATCGCGTTTATGTTAGTGACATTAAAAAGGTAATTCAATGGTACAATATATTGGTAGATAATAAAATCACCGATTTTTCTAGCGAAGAGGTTGCCAGCGAAGAAGCTTCTGAGGAGGAATAACCTTTATTGTTATAATAAATAAAAAGGCCTTGGTCTCAACGATCAAGGCTTTTTTAATGGTCTATTAATTTTTAGTCTTTTTCTATGGTTTCATAGGTATATTCACTTTTCTTCCAATCAATTAGAGCAGAAGGATAATACTTAACATCCATACGATCTAAAAATGGAGCTTGGTCTGCCAGTCTTACTTTATAGTCTTCCCAGTTTCTGTTTTCCTTAATACTCCAACTAAGTTCAGAATAGCCAATAATTCTAGGAAAAGCTAAATACTCTAGCTCATCAATATTACTAATGGTTTCTGACCAAAGCGGCGCTTCTACACCTAAAATATTTTCTAATGGAATACCATATTCTTCTGGTGTCCAAATGTATGCGGTATCTACCGGTATATATGCTGCCCAGTGCAACCCAAATTTAGAAAGGGTATCATACTCCATATCCAAGTATGCTTTCTTTGCAGGGGACACTATAATTTGCATGCCTTTGTCAACTGCTTTTTTAGCATTTTCCTCACTGGCCCACCATTGTGAAATTGAGGTTGAATCTACATCTGCAATGGCAACTTCATCCCATCCGATCATTCGTTTGCCATGTTTTTGAACTATTTTTTCTACCTTATTTATAAAGTGTATGTAATCTTTCTTTTTAGTTACATGGCTTTCATCTCCACCTACATGAAAGTATGGACCAGGCGTAATGGCAGCAATTTCTTCTACTACATCATCTATAAATGCATACACGGTATCTTTTCTTGTGTCAAACGTGCTAAAACCAACACGCATACCTTCGTACAGTTTAGGTGTTTTTCCGTTTCCGTTTAAAAAAGGATATGAAACCGAAGCGGCATTGGTATGGCCCGGCATATCAATCTCTGGTATAACGGTCATATACCTTTCCGCTGCATAACGTACAATTTCCTTATAATCTTCTTGGGTATAAAATCCTCCTGCTTCGCCACCAACTTCAGTGCTTCCGCCAATTTCTGTAAGCTTGGGCCAAGATTTTATTTCTATACGCCAACCTTGGTCATCACTAAGGTGTAAGTGAAGAACGTTTATCTTGTAATATGATAATAGGTCTATATATTTCTTTACATCATCTACACTAAAAAAATGTCTTGCAACATCTAACATAGAACCTCGGTAGGCAAAATTTGGGTTATCAATTATTTTACCCGATGGTACTGGCCATATTTTCTGTGGAGCCAAAGTGTCATTACTTTTAAGCGGCACCAATTGTCTTAAGGTTTGTATACCTCTAAACGCACCTTCTGCGGTATTGGAGTTTATGATGATAGAATCTTGGTTAATATATAATTGGTAGGCTTCTGGTGTTTCTAAATCCGTACTGTCACTTTGGTTGATGTAGATTACACGTTCTACCGTGTTAGAACCTTCATTATTTACGGGTATACTCAGGTTAATTTTGTCTTTTAATTTAGTAGCTAAGAACGTACCAACCTCTTCAAAGCCAGTTGCATTTTTAGAAGTGTATATTGCCGTAAATTGATCTAATGCAAATGCAGAATTTGTAGGTATGGTTTTTAAAGGTTTGGGTATTAGGCTAACTTTAGATAAATCAGTGCTAGGCATTGCAATTCGTTCTTTCTTCTTCTCTGCACAAGCAAGGCATAATAGCATTAAACTTGTGAAAAATAGACTTCGAATACAAAAGGTTTTCATTTTCTTGAATAATTAAGGTTGGTTTACTAAATCTTTCATGGCTGCATACCAAATATCATAACCTTTTTGGTTCATATGTAAACCGTCTTCAATAAAAATATCGGTTTTTAGTTTTCGCTTGTTCAACATAGGTTTCCATACGTCTACATAGAACAAATTTGGGTCGTCTTGGGTAAAACGTTCCATTTTTCTATTCAACCTTTTATATTTTCCTCGAATTTTCCAACGGCTAATACTTGGTTTTGCCGATATTAATATAACTTGTGTTGAGGTATTTTTTGCTTTTATTCGACGGATGATATCTGCGGTAGTATCAAGAACATCAGCAGGTCTTTTTTTAGCCCACAAATCATTATCACCTTCATATATAAATACCTTTTTAGGGTTGTAAGATAATATCAGTTCATCTATAAAGTATAAAAGGTCAGATGCTTGTGATCCTCCAAAACCACTATTGATGATTTGATGATCGGGAAACTCCTCTTGTAATTTTCTCCATAGGCGTACGCTTGAACTACCTGTGAATACAATGGTCTCTTTACTGGAATCCCAAATACTGTCATACTTGGCGGTGATGTCCTTTACCTCTTTTGTGAATACATTTTCTACTTGCCCAAAACTGGTTAAGGAAACAAAAAAAATAAGAACAGTAAGTGTTCTTATTTTTTTTATGGTTTTAAGGTTGAGTTGTTGTTGAGACATACTTTTTTATTTATTAATGGTTTCTGTGAATTTTTCAGTTAGTGCCCATTGGTAAACCTGTGATATCCAATTATCCGATGCTAAATTTTGGGTTTTCATCCCAAATCCATGTCCGCCTTTAGAATACATGTGCATAGCGGTATTTTTGCCATTTGTTAACCATGCGGAATATAAATCTGCACTGGGTTTAGCTAATCCTAAAGGATCATCAGATGCACAAATTACCAGCATAGGCGGCGCATCTTGCGGTACACTATATTCTCCTAAAACTGTCATCCAAGGATAAACTGGTACTATGAAGTTTGGTCTGTTGTTTTCCGTTGCATTAAATGTAACTCCCATGGTAACGGCTCCGCCAGCGGAAAAACCCATAAAGCCAATTTTATTGGGGTCCAATTTCATATTACTTGCATTGGTTCTTACATATGTAATGGCAGAAAGCCCATCCGCAATAGATAAAGGTAAAACGGGCGTTACCCTTTCACCTATTTTAGCCGGGTTGGTTGCTCCTTCATCGGTAATCTCCTTTATACCATCAATACCGGTAGGTACTAACCTATATTTTAAAACAAAAGCGGTGATACCTTTTTTATTCAACCACTTTGCAACTTGTCTACCTTCGCTTTCGATACTTAAACCGTAAAGTCCGCCACCTGGTGCAACAATGACACTGGTGCCGTTTGGTTGGTCAGCTTCAAATACCTCTAATCGTGGTACGGCAACATTGGTGACAACTTCGTTTTCCCAAATATCAGAATAGTATTCTCTTTCTGCAGTTGACCAGGTTACATCGGCATTTTTTTCAAAGGGCAGATCTACCATCTTTTGTGCAAGTACATTCATGGAGATAAAAATACAGGTAACTAAAATAATTTTCTTCATAATATCTTTTTTATTGCAATGTTTCAATAAGCATGAATAGAAATGCGGCTAGTACTCCGCCAATTATAGGGCCTACAATAGGTACCCATGCATAGCCCCAATCACTTTTTCCTTTATTTTTAATGGGCAAAATGGAATGTAATAATCTTGGTCCAAAATCACGGGCAGGATTTATAGCATATCCCGTAGGGCCTCCTAAACCAAAACCTATACCCATTACCAATAAGGCTACTGGTAGGGCATCTAATGAACCTAAAGAAACAGGACTATCGCCTACAGTTCCACCGGCAATATAAAATACACCGAATACTAAGGCGAATGCACCTATGATTTCTGTAACCATATTCCAAAACGGACTTCTAATGGCGGGCGATGTAGAAAAGGTGGCTAAAATAGCACTTGTATCTTCCGTTGCTTCATATTGTTTTTTATAATTGAGCCATACCAAAAAATTTCCCATCATTGCCCCTAAAATTTGAGCTAGGATATAGCCAGGTGCCAATGACCATGAAAATTTACCGGCTACGGCCAAACCAATGGTAACAGCAGGGTTTAAATGGGCACCGCTGGTATCTGCGGAAACAAAAACACCAATAAAAACGGCTATACCCCAAGCTAGGGATATTCCTGTCCAGCCAGAATCGCTTCCTTTGGTACCTTTTAAAACTAAATTGGCAACAATACCATTTCCTATTAAAATGAGTAATGCGGTTCCAATAAATTCAAAAATATATGTTATCATAGTTTGGTTGGATTTTAAGTCGTTTAAGATAATTAAAATCGAGGAATTATAAATTTTTAAATCCTTTTATTGAATATATGATAATATAAGGTCATTGTAAATGCGTTTTTTACATGGGCCCTATAATTACTAATCAATGTGTATGATTTATTTAATTAGGTTTTGGGCAAATAATCAAATGTAATCTCTCCTTTTAGAGTTATTACAGTTTATAGGTTTCAATAGCCGCATTCATCTAGTACCTAACACCTTTCACATTCATTTTTAGAGTGTAAATAGCACCCATTGCCGTAATGAATAGTATGTTTTGGTCCTTACCTCCAAAAGTGATATTGGCCGTCCAGTTTTCGTTTATAGGAATATGATGTAATTTTTCGCCTTTCTTGTTAAAAACAATAACACCATCACCTGTAAGATATATATTGCCTTTATTGTCAATGGTCATGCCATCTGAACCCATATTGGTGAAAAGTTTTTTACCTGTTAGGGTTCCATTAGGTTGTATGGTGTAAGCATATGTTTTTTTATCCCCAATATCAGCAACGTAAAGTGTTTTACCGTCTGGAGTACCTATGATACCATTGGGCTGAACAAAACCAGAAGCTATAATAGATACCTCTTTTCCATCTGGAGATATGTAATACACGTTCTTTTCTGAAATTTCTGCCTTAGTTCTTGTCCAGTATTCTCTTTTGTAATAGGGGTCGGTAAAATAGATACCACCTTTTAAATCTACCCAAATATCATTAGGACCATTAAGTTTTTTATCTTCAAAAGAAGTTAATAGGGTATCAACATTTCCGTTACTGTCAATTCTCCATAGTTCATTATTCTCGTCTGCAGCGGCCAATAAATTTCCGTCATGGTCAAAATATAGACCGTTGGCCCTGCCCGAAGGTTCTTTGAATATACTTAGCGAATTGTCATTTGCATGCCACTTAATTATTTTATCATTTGGTTGATCGGTAAAATAAACATTGCCATCTTTATCTGAGGCCGGACCCTCCGTAAAACTGTATGTACTATCTACTTTAACGAGCAACGCATCGTTTGCTATTATAGATGAATGTTGGGCTTTACAAGAGAATACAAGAATGCTTAAGGCAAGAGAACTGATTATGGTATACTTGGTTTTCATGTGTTAAGCTTATAGATTCTTTAAATAATTCATATTATACTGCATGCTTTCTATAGGTGTGCTACTATATTCTTCTTGTTCAATGTAAATATGTTCAACACCAGATAGTTCTTTTAACTCAAGCATTAAAGGTATGTCAAGCACTCCTTTACCAAATTCAGTACTTACTTTTTCATGCATATTCATATCCTTCAAATGCCATAACGGAAACCTGCCCGGGTATTTTTTAAAATAATGTAAGGGGTCTTTACCGGCAATAACCACCCAACCCAAATCAAGTTCCATATGCACTAGATCCTTTTGGGTATTATCCATAAGAACATCATAAAGAATCTGTCCTTTTTCAGATTCAAATTCATATTCATGATTATGATAGCCAAATTTTAAACCTTGCCTTTTACATGCTTCACCAGCGATATTGAACTTTTCAGCAACCCTTTTGTAATTATCTACAGTTTGTCCTTTAGAAGGTAACGACGAACAAATCAAATATTCCTGTCCAGATGCTACTGCATCTGCTATGGTCCGTTCAAATTTATCATCTAAATGTACATGGCTACTGGTAAGTGTCATGCCTAATGCTTTACAGGTTTCTCCCATTTTCACAGGTGATAAACCATAGTAATAGCCTTTATTTGACCCTGCACTTTCAATTTCCTTAAAACCTAAGCTTGCAATTGTTTCCAAGGCTTTTTTAGGATTTTTCAACATGGCTTCTCTAAATGAATAAAGCTGTACGCCGTATATTGAATTTTTAGGAAATGCTAAATTAAGCTGAGGCGTTAAAAGGGTAGCGGCACTGAACAGACCTGCCCGTTTAAGAAAATTTCTGCGTGTTTTCATAGGAGTGATAATCTATTGTTGTTAGTTGTTGTTTTAGCAATTGTAATTTCATTTGTAATGGTTGCATGAGTAGTGCAAATGATGATAATTACTTATGATTTTAAATGTACGAAAACAAAACAGGATTTTTAGCGAGAGAATCTATGGTTGCTTACTTTTGTGAAAACCGCATTCATGAACAATAGAAAGGAACAATTACAGGCACTTGATCGATTATTGACTATCATGGACGAATTACGGGAGCAATGCCCTTGGGATAAAAAGCAGACTATGCAATCCCTTAGACATTTGACCATAGAGGAAACCTACGAGTTGGGTGATGCCATTTTAGATAATGACCTTAATGAGGTGAAAATGGAATTGGGAGATGTACTGTTGCATATTATATTCTATTCAAAAATTGGGTCTGAAACCAATGATTTTGATATAGCTGATGTAGCTAATGCCATTTGCGATAAATTGGTGAATAGACACCCACACATTTACGGAGACGTTAAGGTGTTAAATGAAGATGACGTTAAAAGAAATTGGGAGCAGATTAAGTTAAAAGAAGGTAAGAAAAGTGTATTGGAAGGGGTTCCCAGGAGTTTGCCGGCTCTAGTGAAAGCAAATAGAATACAAGACAAGGTAGCGGGAGTAGGGTTTGATTGGGAAGAACCACAACAAGTTTTTGAAAAGGTACAGGAAGAATTAGGCGAACTTCAAGAAGAGGTGCAAAAAGGTGATCTTGAAAAGATCGAAGCTGAATTTGGTGACGTACTTTTTTCAATGATCAATTACGCTAGATTTTTGGGAGTTAATCCAGAAAATGCGCTGGAAAGAACCAATAAGAAATTTATTAAGCGTTTTCAATATTTAGAAAATAGCGCAAAGGAAATAGGCAAGGATATGAAAGATATGACCTTAGAGGAAATGGATATCTATTGGAATAAAGCTAAGACCTATGAGTAATTTTTAGTTATTAAGTTCAACGTCCATGATTTTCTCTAGATCTCTATGTTTTATAGGTTTTATGAAATAATTTGAGATTTCAGGAAAGCTCTTTGCTATTTCTACATCTTCTGCGTTTATAGATGAGGTTAACATGACAATTTTAATTTTCTTATTTATTTTGGATGCTACTTGTTGAAAGTCCTTAATAAAATCGAAACCGTTTAAAATAGGCATATGAAGGTCAAGAAAAATTACATCGGGTAAATCTTCAATGGCATTGACGTTATCCTGTATAAATTTTAAGGGCTGTAAAGAATCTGGAAAGTCAACAATTCTACTTGCGGATAATTGTTTTAAATAACGTTTCATTACATATTTAGATATATCGTCATCGTCTATAATCCAAATTAATGGGTCTTGGGACATAATTAATGGTAATTGGTGTGTTAGGTGTATATAACGAATCGCTAATGCATAATAGTATCTTTTGTGTTGGTTGAATAGCTAATTGGTCAAATTTTAACTTATTTCCCTAGTAGTATTTTCAATCAATTTTTTAATTTAAACTAATGATTTTGAGTGTTTTATAATATTTTATTCTAACTTTTGAATGGTTAATTTAATTTTAATTTATTGTAAAATTTATTTGTTATCCACCATCTTGTATGCTGATGGATTAGAGCAACTAGTGCTGTAAAATTCAATGATTTTAACTGGCTGAAAGCAAAAAAATATTGTTCAATTAGCGGTACCTTTGTTAAAAATTAGATTCAGTTTTGTTAAAGAACTACACGAAGGAATTTCGATATAACATTAAGCTTTCTGTTCCGGTAATTTTAGGAATGTTGGGTCACACCTTTGTACAGTTGGCAGACAATATTATGGTTGGTCAATTGGGCACAGCGGAATTGGCTGCGGTATCTTTGGGTAATAGTTTTGTTTTTATTGCCATGTCATTAGGTATTGGTTTTTCAACCGCAATTACACCTTTAGTAGCTGAAGCAGATGGGGCAGGTAATAAAGAAAATGCCAAAAGCGCTCTAAAACATGGTCTTGTTTTATGCACTGTTTTGGGGTTGTCATTGTTTGGTTTAATTCTATTGTCAAAACCAATTATGTATGCCATGAAACAACCATTGGAAGTGGTTGAGTTGGCATTGCCCTATTTAGATTTAGTAGCCTTTTCTTTGGTACCCCTAATTGTTTTCCAAGCATTTAAGCAGTTTTCAGAGGGGCTTTCTCAAACTAAATACCCAATGTATGCTACTATTATTGCCAATGTCATAAATATAGTTTTGAACTACCTATTGATTTTTGGCAATTTTGGATTTCCAGAAATGGGAATTGTTGGTGCTGCCGTAGGCACTTTGGTATCAAGATTTTTTATGGTTCTCTATTTATGGTTCATCCTAAAAACAAAAGAAAAGTTCAAGTATTACGTCACTAAATTCAATTTTGCCAATTTGGAGAAGACGGTAATGCAAAAAATTGTAGAATTAGGTTTTCCATCTGCCTTACAAATGTTTTTTGAGGTAGGTATATTTACCTCTGCTATATGGTTAAGTGGGGTTTTGGGTAAAAATGCCCAAGCGGCAAACCAAATTGCACTTAATTTGAGCAGCATGACCTTTATGTTTGGAATGGGCCTTGGAGTAACTGCAATGATCAGGGTTGGTAATCAAAAGGGTTTGGCTAATTTTAAAGAATTACGACGTATTGCCCAATCTATTTTCTTATTGACATTTTTGCTGGAAATTGTATTTGCCGCATTGTTCTTAATAGGTAGACACTGGTTTCCATCATTATATTTAGATATTGATGATATGACCAATTTTGCGGATAATACAGAAGTGTTGATCATTGCCGCAGAGTTGTTATTGGTAGCCGCTTTCTTTCAAATTTCAGATGGGGTACAAGTGGTAGTTTTAGGAGCTTTACGTGGTTTGCAAGATGTAAAGGTCCCTACATTGATTACATTTATATCTTATTGGATTATTGGCTTTCCAGTGAGTTATTATCTATGTCTTCATACTGATTTAAGAAGTACAGGAATTTGGGTAGGATTGCTCACAGGGCTTACGGCATCAGCTATTATGTTGTATCTTCGATTTAATTATTTAACTAAAAAACTAATTGCTGCTTAAGAACGTATTTTTAATCTGTAGCAGTTTATATTCAACTTATAGACCAGATTTTTATGGAATTTCCAAAATTTTTATTGGGCGATAATACTGATTATCCAACGGCAATTTTTGTTGTGCATACCGAGTTTCCTCGATTTATAATCAATCTTGAAAATGATGAGGTAGAATGGCTTGAAGAATTCTCCAAGGAAGATGAAAAAGAGTTGGAAGACGAAGCTGAAAATTTAATTGAGGCCGCAACTGCTTTTTACGATCGCGAAGTTTCAAGGTACGAAGATTAACTACTATGCTTGAAGGGCTTTTACAGTTAGATCAAGATTTCTTTTTATACCTCAACGGACTAGGTACTAAGAATTGGGACAATTTTTTTCAGTTTGTTTCCAACAAATTCAGTGCTATACCACTTTACCTTTTTTTGCTCATTCTTTCCTTTCAGAAATATGGGACCAAGAAGACTTTGGTGCTTTTGTTTACTGTGGGCCTTTTAATTACGGTTACTGATCAATTGGGTAACTTCTTTAAGTATGGGGTGGCAAGGCTAAGACCTTGCCATGATCCGGAGATAGCTCCTTACATGAGACTGGTAAAGAGTTATTGTGGAGGCAAATTCGGGTATTTTTCGGCTCATGCCTCTAACTCTTTTGCTCTAGCAGTTTTTTTTGGTAGTATTCTTAAGTCAAGTGTAAGGTATTTGGGTGTGTTTTTGGTGTTGTGGGCTGCTTTGGTCGCGTATAGCCGTATATACATTGGCGTTCATTTTCCTTTGGATATTTTGACAGGGGCTTTTATAGGCTCTTTGTTCGGCTGGTTGTTTGTAAAGTTATTTATATTTGCACTTCGCAAATTCTCCCTATGATATCTAATCTAAGGTACTGGTTTTTAATAGTTTTAGTTTTTTTGGTATACGTTGCAGGTATGTTTGTAACGTTATTTGAAAATGATTCCGCCCAATTTTCTGTAATGGCCATGAGAATGGTACAGGAAAGTGATTTTTTTAGCCTTTTTAAAGGACCGGAAGAGTATTTGGATAAACCGCACATGCATTACTGGTTGGCAGCTCTTTCCTATAAGATCTTTGGTATACATGAGTGGTCTTACAGAATTCCTGGAATATTGGCCACCTTATTGGCAGCCTATAGTTGTTATGGTTTAGGGAGTTTACTATACAATAAAAATGTAGGTAAACTTTCTGCTTTGATATTTATGACTGCACAGACGATCGTACTTGGGGCAATTGACGTGCGTACCGATGCAGTTTTAACGGGCTTTAGTATTCTAGCTATATGGCAACTAGCCACATATATAGAGAAAGGTAGCGTAAGGGCTATTATTATTGGAGCGTTTGCAGCCGGTATTGCCTTCTCTACCAAAGGTCAAATAGCGTTATTGGTTATTGGTCTGCCCATCTTATGTCATTTGTTTTACACAGGAAAATGGAAGGCTTTTATAAGCTATAAGGTATTGGTGGCGCTACTGGTTTTTGCAGTGACGATAACTCCAATGTTGTATGCTTACTATCTTCAGTTCGATTTGCATCCGGAAAAAGTTATTCGTGGTAAGGCTAACCGAAGTGGCATATTTTTTATTTTTTGGGAACAGAGTTTTGAACGGTTAAGCGGTGAAGGCATTGGAAAGAATAGCAGTGATTACTTTTTCTTTTTTCACACATTTTTATGGGTGTTTCTACCATGGACTATTTTGGGTATTGTTGCCTTTTATAGTAAAATAAGAACATTCATCGGTCAAAAATTTAAGTATGCAAATGGGTCGGAATTTTTAACCATAGGTGGTATAACCCTAATATTCATAATCATCAGTTTTGCCCAGTTTAAACTTCCTCATTATTTAAATATTACAATCCCGTTATTCGCTGTAATTACAGCGGCATACATTAATAAACTATATACTGTTAGTAATACAAAGACTGTAAAATATTTAATGATCGGGCAATATTTTGTTCTAAGTATTGTCTTTATTGCTTCGGCTTTAATTTGCTTCTATGTGTTTAAGTTACGTAGTATGGTGGCTTATTTCTTTTTACTGGTTGCGGTAATTATTATTGTGTACTATGCCCTTAAAAGAGAAGGTGTTTTTATGAAACTGGTTACCATTTCAGTATGCGCTTCGTTATTGCTGAATGCCGTTTTAAACTTGCATTTTTATCCTAATTTATTAGACTATCAAGCAGGTTCATCAATGTCAAAAATTATAGCGGAAAAGAATATTCCTGTAGATCGAATTTTTAAGGTAGGTAAGGATTATACGTGGTCATTAGATTTTTACAATCGTTATCCTGTTCAAATTACGTCTCCAGAAATGTTGAAGAACAAAAAAGACATATGGGTCTACGTAAATGATGAGGAAATGGACAACTTACAGGAACAAGGTTTTGATTGGGACTCCCAACTTTCTGTAGATCAGTTTAGAATTACTCGTTTGCAAGGTAAATTCTTAAATCCTAATACGCGTAAAAAGGTGACACGTAAAATGCACTTGTTACATATTTACTAAACCTCTTTTGTTTGTTGTTTAGGTGATTCTATTACTCGCAATTTAATTTTTTTGAAGTGATACCATACTCCAATTAAAGATACCAAGGCGGTAATTAAAAAGAAAAGCACACTAACACTTACAGATACATTTTGATCAAGCTCTAAGAACTTAGCTCCGTAAAAAAAGGTCACTTCTCTACTGCCAATACCACCTAAGGTTAATGGTACTACCGCTACTATAGACGAAATCAAGAAAATAATGAGATATGATATTTGATCGGTATCAATATGAAGAGCTAAAAGAATACACCAAATACTTATTAATTGTGCAAGTTGTACCAGCGCTGATAATACTGTTGATTTCCAAAATATTGGTAGTACATAATGGAAGAATTTTTTATTCAGAAGCCAAAAAATAACAACAGAAAATGGTATGGCAGTAAGGAATATCCAATGATAACCTGTTAATAGTTTGTTATCCAGAATACCAAGCAGCAAACATGCATAGATGAATAATAGTAGTAAGCCTCCAAGACGGTCTAGTACAAGTACGCTTACGATTCTTTTGGTCTTAACTTCAAATGTTTTTTTTAGGATATACCCTTTGTATGCATCACCACCTATACCACCGGGTAAAAATAGGTTATAGAACATACCTAATAGATACAGCTTAAAGTTGCTCTTATGGGTAAGCATAATTTGCAAGCGATGAAAGTAAAGATTTAATCTTACTGCGGCTACAAGCTTAGAGATGACAAAGAATAGTAAGCCCAGTAATAAGTAAATTAAATTACTGGTGGACAGAATACTCTTTATTTCACTTACATTGATTTTAGTGAAAATAAAATAGATTAAAACGGCACTTATCAGTACTTTTAATACGGTAGTTACTTTCTTATTTAACTTGGCCACCTATGCTTACTTTTTTAATGCGGTACGGTCTTTTGTTCTGAGATTCATAATAGGTTCTGATCAATAATTCCATAACAATACCTATTGTAAACAATTGAATACCTGCAAAAATGAACATCATACCTACTGTCAATAAAGGTCTTGTACCGATATCTTCGCCCAAGCCGAACTTAACGATCAATAGATATACGTTAATAAAAACACCAATAATAATCATTAATGAACCAGAAATACCGAATAGGTGAATTGGACGTTGAAAGTATTTGCGAATAAATAGTAACAGCATCATATCTGCAACTACTTTAAATACACGTTCCAACCCATATTTAGAAACCCCTGCATTACGTGCATGGTGTTTTACGGGTACTTGCTTTATCTGTCCTCCTTCAAGAAATGCCAATAGGGTTATAAACCTGTGCATTTCTCCATAAAGATTTAAATCCTTGGCAATATCTCTTGTAAAAACCTTCAAGGCACAACCATTGTCCTTGATATCTAGTTTGGTAACACGCCGAACCAAGAAATTGGCAATTTTAGAGGGTATCTTCTTAACTAGAGAGTCTTTTCTCTTTTGACGAATACCGGTAACAACATCATACTCGCCACTTACGGCATAGGTTAGCATTTGAGGAATATCAGAAGGGTCATTTTGCAAATCCCCATCCATAGTAATGATATATTCTCCTTCGGCATAATCTATGCCTGCTGCCAACGCCAAACTTTGTCCGTAATTTTTCTTTAGTTCTATAAGATGCACCTTGTCATCTTTTAAATCTTTTACTACTTTCTTGGTTTTGTCTTTTGAAAAATCATCAACGTAAATGATTTGATAGTCATAACCTACCAAACTTTCGTGAATTTTTTGGGTTAAAAGAGTAACATTATCTTCCTCATTGTATAAAGGAACAACTACCGAAAGTAGAGAAGTGGTAACAGGCTGCATTGGGTTGTTTTTGAAATCAATGCAAAGTTATGTTTTTTAAACTAAAGAAGGTCTACTGTAACACCAGTAACGCTTTAGGGAATTTAATGGGATTTTAAAGCCTTTAAGAGCTTTTCTGCAGCTAAGAAGGGTGATGAATTTCCGTTAATGACTTCATTTTTTAATTGTGGCAGTAATTCCATAGTCTTTGGGTGACGATAAAACTCTGATAATAATTCTTGTTCCAAATACTGAATGAGCCAATTTTCATTTTGTCTCTTACGGTTGTTTAGAAAGTGACCAGAAGCTTTCATGGTATTACAATAGGTAACTATTAATTCCCAAATTTCATGTAAGCCTTTAAATTCAATGGCAGAACAGGTCAATACTTCTGGAGACCAGCCATTTTCTTTGGGTGGAAACATATGTAGCGCCCTTGTAAATTCCATTTTTGTCAGTTTTGCACGTTGTATGTTGTCTCCGTCGGCTTTTGTAATTACTATGGCATCGGCCATTTCAATAATTCCTCTTTTTATACCCTGTAGTTCATCACCCGCACCAGCTATTTTTAATAATAAAAAGAAATCTACCATGTCATGAACTGCCGTTTCGCTTTGTCCTACCCCAATGGTTTCTATTAAAATACAGTCGTATCCAGCGGCTTCAAGTATTACGATACTTTCCCTGGTCTTTCTTGTGACACCGCCTAATGATGAACCAGATGCAGATGGTCTTATATACGCATTGGGATTTTTAACCAATTCTTGCATACGTGTTTTATCTCCAAGAATGCTTCCTTTGGTTCTTCTGCTTGACGGGTCTATGGTCAATACGGCAACTTTTTTACCCGTGGAGGTAATCAGATCTCCAAATTGCTCAATAAATGTGCTTTTACCGGCGCCAGGTACACCGGTAATACCAATTCTTATGGAATCTTGTTTTTTTGATATACACCCGCTAATTATCGCATTTGCAATTAAACGATGTTGAGGCTTTGTGCTTTCTACAATAGTAATAGCCTTACTAACTATGGCAACATTATTTGCATAGATACCTTCAAGAATTTCAGATGTCGTAAGGTTGGCTAAATTCATGGCAACGGCTTCTATTGTGTAATTGTAACGTAAATGTACTATTTGTAAATGGGAATCATGATTTTGGTAGTATCCCAGGCTAAGTCCAAATAATTTTGCTGCTGTATCCCATCTTTCAAATGCTCAAAATCAATGGAGAAATTCTCTACGGGATTTTCTAATGTTTTTACCGGGACTTCAACCGTTAAATAATCAAATCGTGGATCATGTGTGGTTTGGTTACCATCTACCCGGGTTACTCCCCAATCTGGTATTTGAGTATTGAATATAACTTTCCAACTATTCCGGTTAGGTACCGTCCATAATGAATATTTACCCGCAGGTAATATTTTATCAATTATTTTAATGTTTTGGGTAGTAGAAAAGGTGGTAGGTTCATTTGCCCCGGTTCGCCAAACTTTACCAAACGGTACTAGGTCTCCAAAAATAATTCGTCCTTTTTTGGACGGGCTGGAATATTCAACCTCTAAAGAACTTCCTTTTAATTCTAGCTGTGCGGTTTTAGCGGGGCTAAACTTTTTAGCCTCTTGGTGTATGTAAGGTATTATTACCAAATAAACAAGTGCCACGATAAGGGCTATAACAATGAAAATTCTCTTTATTAACTTCATTTATTACCAGTAATTCTATACACGAAATTTAACTTTTCTTACCTAAATCAAACTTAAAGATAGAAATGTTGTTGTATAGATCACCAGGCCTTAAGAGGCTTTTAGGAAAATCTGGTTGATTTGGTGCATCTGGGTAGTTTTGTGTCTCAAAACATATACCAGGGAAATCATCTGGAGTATAGACCACCAAAGCTGGCTGATTGGTGTATACCTTCATGGTAATGCCCGAACTTTTAGAATGTAGTTCTGCTACCTTTTCATTTCCAATATCTTTCACATAAATAGTATCAAACCTTTGTAGACCTATTTTTTTAGGTAAAAGAAAATCGTACTCGGTTTTACGAACTGGAACAATATTTCCCGTTGGTAGCAAATTCTCTTGCGTTTCTAATCTATAAGGACAGTTGAGCTGTAGTTCGTACTCATCTATGTACGGATTTTTATCTAATTTAAAATAGGAATGATTGGTAAGGTTTATAACCGTACTTCTATCCGTTATTCCCTCATAAATGACTTGCAAGGCATTATTCATAAGTTTATAGGTAACACTAACAGTTAAATTACCTGGGTAGCCTTCTTCTAAATGCTTGCTGTTATAGGTAAGTTTTACAAATGGTTTATCGCTATGGTCCACTTCATCTATGTTCCAATATTTTTGATGAAACCCTTCTTTACCTCCATGTAAGTGTACACCGTCTTCTTGATACAGGTCATATCTTGCTCGGTCTATTACAAAACCACCATTAGAAATTCTACCTGCGTAACGTCCAACGCTGGCACCTAACACATGATCATCTAATCTATATCTGCTTGGATGGTTGTAGCCTACAACTACATTGGTGAATTCGCCATCACCTCCTTTAACAAGTAATTTTTGAATGGTTGCGCCATAATCTAAAACCATTAGGGTCAAATAGGCATTGGAAATTGTAACTTGTTTCAAAGGAAAATTTTAATAGTGTAGTGTAAAAATAAAAATTTTTGCCACATTCTATTTTTTATATCGTCCTTAATATAACAACAACCAAAAACCAATCTAATTAACCGATGTTTCAAAGCAATGTCGTAGAAAAATGTAAAGCGAACGACCGGGCTGCCCAGTTGCAATTATATAGAAAATATTGTGACGGTATGTTTGTGGTAGCAAACCGTTTTGTTAAGAATGCGGATGATGCTGAAGATGTCTTACAGGAATCTTTTATTAAGGCATTTCAAAAAATTCATCAATACAAAGGTGAGGTAACTTTTGGCGCTTGGTTAAAAAGAATAGTGGTAAATAAAAGTATAGACTTTTTAAAATCAAAAAAAGATAAGGTCTCTATTGATGAACAGGATATGCAGGTAGTTGCAGAAGATGATAATTGGAACGTATCTGCTGTAATTAGTATTGATGAGGTAAGGTTGGCTATTGATCAATTACAAGAAAAATATAAATATGTAGTACTCATGTTCTTGGTTGAAGGGTATGATCATCAAGAAATTGCAGAAGTATTGAATATTTCATCCTCTGCTTGCAGAACAAGATTGTCAAGAGGAAAAAATCAATTAAAGGAATTATTAAAAGAAAAGAATTATGGAACAGGATCTTAGGGAAATGTTCAAAAAAGATAGGGAGAAGCAAAAACATGCCATAAAACCAGGTCATGAAGAACGGTTTTTAAAGAAATTGGAAGAATCTATTCCATCAAATAAAACAACAAAGTGGGGTTGGTTGCACATTGCGGCATCTGTTGTTGTACTGGTTAGTTTGTCATTGGGCTTCTGGTTTTTAAGCGGAAATGATGAAGATACAGTAACGGTTGTGCAAAATGATAAAGAGGAAAAGCAGAAAACCGAATTCACATTTGGTGATCTATCTCCAGATTTAAAAAAAGTAGAGAATTATTATGTGGCGAACATAAATTTGGAATTGGCTAAGCTAGAGGTTTCTCCAGATACCAAAGGTCTTATTGATAGTTTTATGGAGCAGCTAAATAATTTGAACCTAGAATATAAAACCTTAAATAATGAATTAAAAGAATTGGGTCCTAATGATCAAACCATTACGGCGCTTATAGAGAATTTACAGTTACGCTTACAATTATTACAGAAATTAAAAAGAAAGTTGAACGAATTAAAATTATCAAAAAATGAACAGATCAATGACACTAGTATCTAAGCAACTCATCATTGCATTAGGTCTTTTAACCTCTGCCGGCTCTTTTTCGCAAGCAGAAAGTAAAACTTTTCAAGAAAGATTTATCGTAGCAGAAGATGCTGTGGTAAATATCAATACCAGCTATGCTGATATTGAATTTGAAACTTGGGACAAGGATGAGGTGGCCATCACGGCCACCATTACCTTGGAAGGTGCTTCTACAGAAGAAGCGAAAGACTATTTTGAAAATAGCCCTATTGAAATTTTGGGCAACAGCAAAGAGGTTAAAATTTCCTCTAAGTCCAAAAACAATGATTTTTTTGCAAGTTTTGATTCAAAGACCTTTTTTGACCATAACGATATGCACATAGAGGTGCCCGAAATTGCATCATTTGTAGTTAGTGTACCACAAATTGCACCTTTTCCAGAAATGCCACCTTTACCACAGACCGAAGCTTTTATATTCGATTATGAAGCATATCAAGAAGATGGTGAAAAGTACATGAAAAAATGGCAAAAGAACTTTGAGAAAAGTTTTGATAAAAAACATCAAAAACGGTTGGAAGAGTGGGCTGAGCGCATGGAGGAGAAAGGTGAGGCAATGGATAAAAGAATGGAGGAATACAATCAAAGGCGTGAGGAATTGATGGAAAAGAGAGAAGAAGTTTTGCAAGAGAGACAAGAGAAAATGGAAGAGAGGCGAGAAAAAATGCAAGAAGAAAGAGAAGAACGTAGAATGCTGATCAATTCAGGTGAAGGTTCTCCAAATATATTCTATTATTCATCCGAAGGGAAACAAAAGAATTTTAAGATTAAAAAGACCATTAAGATCAGTTTGCCAAAGTCTACCAGAATAAAAATGGATGTACGTCATGGTGAGGTGAAATTAGCTGAGAATACCAAAAACTTGAATGCGAACCTTTCGCATTCAAGCCTTTGGGCAGTAACAATTGATGGTGAAGACACTTCTGTTTCTGCTGCCTATACACCGGTAAAAGTAAAAAAATGGAATGTTGGCCAGTTGAATACATCCTATTCGGAGGAGATTTTATTGTCAGAGGTTGTACAATTGCAATTGCAAGCAACATCATCTGAAGTAACGATAGATAAGTTGATGAACAATGCATTTATTAAAAACAATTTTGGAGCAATACATATCCTTGAACTAAGCAATGATTTGGAAGAGCTTGATATTAGTGTGAAAAACGGAGAACTTAACGTTAAGTTACCTAAAGTAGCCACTAACATTTATGTAAAAGGTAATTCGTCAACGCTAAAATTGCCTTCGCAGGTAAACGTAGTAGAAACTAAAAACGGATCTACAGTAGTAAATAAGGGATATCACTTAAAAAACAATAGTGGTCGCTCTATACTAATAACATCTGATTATAGTGAAGTAGTGTTACAGTAGTTATTTTAATAATTCCAATGTGCCAAATACATTGGCATCTATCCAACCTGCATTTTTATTCTCTCCAGGTACAAAGACAGATCCTATTAAATTTTCTCGTTTTTTGCTATTATCGTTATCGGCATAGGCAATAGCAAAACCTATTCTTTTTCCTTCGCTCAAAACAACCGGTTTTACAGTAGGCTTATCATTAAATATGCTAGGGTATACCTTTACGTGCATTTCCCAATATGTGGTATTACCTTCTGTTTGGTGCTTAGAGATTACATGATCATTATAAAGCGTTGGTTTTTCATTTACACCTAAGTCTACCACATTACCATCCAAGGCAACATGATAGGTAAATGCATTATGATTAAATCTATGTTGACCACCTGAATTGTCTTCATCAACGTAAACAATTACGCAATCATCATTCCACCATAATTTTAAAGGGTCTTCGGTTTGCTCTAATAAGGTATCATCCACTATCTCCAGTAAAATATAAAGTCCGTCTTCGTTCCAGGCCATTTTATATTTACCGTTATAATCATCATGGTCAAAAGGACCGCCGATCCAATTTTGGTCTATAGGTTGCCATTCTAACAAATTCCAATAATTCTCTATAGGTCTGCCGTCTAATGTAGGAGCATCTTTAATATAGGAGACGGGAGTTATTTGAGTGTTTTTTTTGCTTTTGCCATCAGAACACGAAGTAATGCATAGTAGAAGTAAAAAATAAATAGTCCATTTCATAATACTGGTTTGGAATCTATAATTTAAACACACTATTCTCTTAATTATTGTAAGATTAATAGTACTTCAATATCTGGGGCAAGATAAAATAAAATTAAACGAACCTAATTGTTTTCAATGTTAACTCTTACAGTATTAGATTTTTATTGTTTGTCACCAATAAAAAAGCGCCCCTAATGGAGCGCTAATCTATTCGTGGTGAACATAGTTCTTAATGTGTATTCTCCTTTAGATAATCTCCAAAGTTAGCTTTAAACCTATTTAATCTAGGTATAGAAACATTTCTGATGTAAGAATTGTTAGGATTATTCTTTTCATAATCTTGGTGATACGATTCTGCTTTGTAGAAAACGGTATATGGTGTTACCTCTGTGGTTATAGGATCATTATCATATACTTTATTGTCTACTAGGGCCTGAATGTAGCTTTCAATAATTTTCTTTTCGTCTTCATTTTTATAAAAGGCAATAGAGCGGTATTGTCTTCCACGATCTGGTCCTTGTCTGTTCAACTGAGTAGGATCATGAGATCCAAAGAACACCTGTACCAATTGAGTGAATGAAATTACCTTTGGGTCGTAGTATACTTCGACAGCTTCGGCATGGTCCGTTTTGCCATAGCCAACTTCTTCATACGTTGGGTTTTTCTGTTCTCCGCCGGCGTATCCAGATACAACTTCCTTTACACCTTTTACACTTTCAAAAATAGCCTCTACACACCAAAAACAACCACTGGCAAAATAGGCGGTTTCGTATTTACTTAATTGTTGCGGACTCAATTTAACCTCTTCATACATTTCTTCCTGCTGCGTCTCTTTGGCTGGTGTGTTTTCGGAAATTGTATTTTTTTTATTCTTGGACTGGCAACTCGTAGCAATTAAGCTTGCACCGGCCAATAAAACGATTTGTAATAATTTCATATTT
Source organism: Maribacter sp. UBA3344 (assembly GCF_002362375.1). Classification (NCBI taxonomy): domain Bacteria; kingdom Pseudomonadati; phylum Bacteroidota; class Flavobacteriia; order Flavobacteriales; family Flavobacteriaceae; genus Maribacter; species Maribacter sp. UBA3344. The sequence continues at coordinate 241,486 of NZ_DERI01000011.1, forward strand.
CTTTTTCTTTTGCAATTTGTAGCATAATTTACAAAGTACTTACGAGGTAAACGGTTAAAATATGTTAACGAGATACTAAGATGGCATATTTTTGAAAAATGAACGAACTGCAAAAGGTACTTGATTCTTATTCTTTACGTAGTATAGGTATATTGGATAGCACAATACCAATGAATAAATATATACCTCTGGATCTATCCAAATCTAACGAAGCTTTGCTAGATGTGGACATTACAAATCCTGTTACCTGTCAATCATATATTGATACTGTGGTAAAGAGTAAGGATGGTATTGTTGCCTATGGGGGTTATTTAGAAGAACGAAATCTTTATGCGGATAAAGATGGGTTCTCTGCAGCTCATAAACCCAAGCGCAACATACATTTGGGAATAGATTTTTGGACCAATGCAGGTACTAAGGTCTTAGCTCCCTTGGATGGCAAGGTGCATAGTTTTAAGAACAATAATGTAGTCGGTGATTACGGACCTACCATAATATTGGAGCATACCTTACATCACATTACTTTTTATACATTATATGGTCATTTATCTATAGAATCTTTAACCGGTTTGTTTAAAGGAAAAGTATTTAAGGCAGGTGAAACCTTGGCAAAGTTGGGAACACCTGATATTAATGTGAATTATGCACCTCACCTTCATTTTCAAATAATAAGAGATTTAGAAGGTAATGAAGGTGATTACCCTGGCGTTTGCGCAGTGGAAAACTTACAACACTATAAATTCAATTGTCCAAACCCCAATTATTTATTGAAAATAAAAGGTAGTTCTTAAAAGTACTTTCTTTACTCCTTTTAAAACAAGCTCACATGGTCTTATATGTAGCATTTTTGTGGTACAAGAATAGAAATCGATTAAAAATTGTAAGAAAAAACCTATTAACTCGATAAACTGCACAAATTTGGCGATTATCAGTTTACAATTTTGTAGGAAAAAGGACTACAAAAAATGGTGATACATCGAATAAGTGCCCTTTCATCGTAAAAACTGTACCTCTTGTCGAAAGGGAAATACGTTTACTTAGGGGTAGGGGGTTATCAATAGACCAAATTTACCTACTTTATTATGCGTACTATTATATTTTTATTCCTTGTTATCTGTTTGGGAACCCAGTCCCAAGCACAAGAGAAGTCACCAAACACCAAAGTGCAGACTACTGTTATGCCCATGGCAGATATAACAGTAAAGTCTGATGTAAACACTCAGGGTTTTCAAACAGCAGCAAGGTTTTTTAAAGTGAAGAATGCAAGAGTTAAGCAAGCCTTACTTTTTAAACCAAGGGTAAGAACAATGTCTTTTGCCTAATTCAATTCTTCGACTGCAGCATCTTTGGTTACCTCTGCTACACTTGCAGGTAGCACAATGGTTTTTAAAATTTTCCAAACATTATTTGTAACTATTCTTTGACCTTCAGCGGTAGGATGAATTCCGTCCTCTAAATTTAAGCTTGGGTTGCCAGCTACTCCTTCTAACAAAAACGGAATTAAGTAAATATTGTTAGATTCTGCTAATGCAGGATACATAGCTTTAAATTGAGAAGCGTAGTCAGTTCCCATATTTGGTGGTATCTGCATGCCTGCCAACACAATCTTGGTATCAGGATTTTTATCTTTTACCATATCGATCATTTCTTGAAGATTGTTCATGGTCTCGGCAATGGGTATTCCGCGCAAACCGTCGTTAGCACCTAGTTCAAGAACAAAAATGTCTACAGGCTGGTTCAATACCCAGTCTAACCTGTTTAAACCGCCAGATGTGGTTTCTCCACTTAAGCCAGAGTTAATGACCTTGTAGTCTAAACCTAATGAATCTAATTTTTCCTGTATTCTATTGGGAAATCCCTCCTTTACATCCAAACCATAAGCTGCGGTAAGGCTATTTCCATAAAACAAAATGACTTTGTCATCGGTAGAAACATCTTCCTCTTTATCCGTATTTTCTACCTCTGCTTGCGCTTCAGATGGCTTTTTTTCGGTAGTTTCTCCGCATCCAACGAACAACAGTAGCACTAAAAAATAACGAAACTTTAATACTTTCAACATAGTCTTAACTTATTAGATTCCAAATCATTTGTTTATTTTGCTCTCTTGTACCAAAATGATTTATGACAAAGATATTAAACGTACGTAATCTAAAGAAAACGTATAACAGCGGATCAAGAAATTTGACGGTAATTGATGACATTTCCTTTTCAATTGATGAAGGGGATACTTTTGCAATTGTAGGTCCGTCGGGAAGTGGAAAAACAACTTTGCTAGGTTTATGTGCTGGGTTAGATGAAATTAATGAGGGTACAATTGAACTTTGCGGACAAGACCTAAGTGCTTTAAATGAAGATCAGCGAGCTTTGTTGCGCAATGAAAAAGTTGGTTTCATATTTCAAGATTTTCAACTACTGCCCACTTTAACAGCTTTGGAGAACGTGAGCGTTCCTTTAGAATTACAAGGAGAAAAAAACGCAAGTAAAGATGCTATGGATCTTTTGGCTAAAGTTGGTTTGGCAGGTAGGCATGATCATTATCCATCACAGCTTTCTGGTGGTGAGCAACAACGGGTAGCTCTTGCAAGGGCTTTTTCAAATAAACCATCTATTTTATTTGCAGATGAACCTACCGGTAATTTAGATGAAGAAACCGGTGAAAAGGTAATTAAACTATTATTTGACCTGAATAAGGAAATGGGTACCACTCTGGTCATTGTAACCCATGATCTTGAATTAGCTAATTTAAATAAACGTGTCTTACGACTTAAAGGGGGCAAAATAGTCATCAACGAAACTACATCCATATCTTGAGCGAATTTCAAAGAACATCTAAGGCAAAATTTAATTGGTTGTTGAAAATGGCTTGGCGAGATGGCAAGGCAAGCGGTAAAAGGTTGCTTTTGTTTATGGCATCCATAATATTAGGTATTGCCGCTGTGGTTTCCATACAATCTTTTAGTAATAACCTCAAAAATAATATTGGCTTACAGTCTAAGGCCCTAATGGGTGCAGATTTCTTAATTGATAGTAATCAGCCTGCAAATGAAAGGGTAATGGAGTTAATGGATTCTTTGGGCGGCTATAAGGCACGTGAGGTGAAATTCGCGTCTATGGCAGCCTTCCCTAAAAGTCTATCTACAAAATTGGTTCAGGTAAGGGCTATTGAAGGTAATTATCCTTTTTATGGTGAATTGGAAACGGAACCCACAACTTCGGCTTTTGATTATCAAGATAAGGGTGGTGCATTAGTTGATGCCACCGTAATGTTGCAGTTTGACCTAAAACCTGGGGATAGTGTAAAATTGGGCACCACTACCTTTCCTATTCTAGGGGCTTTGATTACTGCACCGGGTAGTACAGGTATAGGTGCAACTGCCGCACCGCCCATTGTGGTACCATTTCGTTTTATGGAAGAGAGTGGGTTGCTGCAACGGGGTAGTAGGTTAGGTTATAACTACTATTTTGAGGATGACAAAGTTGATTTAGAATTACTTAATGATAAGGTGGATCCGTTATTAGATGCAGAAAATGCAGATATGGATACGCATACAGATACCAGTGAGCGTTTGGGGCGTAGGTATGAAAATGTAGGTAGGTTTTTAAACTTAGTTGCGTTTATAGCGCTTCTTTTAGGGTGCGTTGGTATAGCAAGTTCTGTTCATATTTATATCAAAGAAAAACTAAAAGCGGTGGCGGTACTAAAGTGTTTAGGTGCAACGCGAAAACAAACATTTTTAATATTTCTACTGCAAATTGCCGGAATGGGCTTGTTGGGCGGTATAATAGGTACAGCAATAGGACTATTGTTGCAACAGACTTTTCCACTCATATTACAAGAGTTTTTACCTTTTACCGTTGAAATATCAACTTCATACCCAGCCATATTCGTTGGTTTGTTATTAGGCGTTTCTATGTCGGTGCTTTTTGCTTTATCTCCTTTGGTACATACTTGGTTCGTTTCTCCGTTACAAGTGTTGCGCGTGCAAGAAGATACAGGTAAAAAATCACGTCCATATCAAATCTGGGTAGTGGTGGCTATTGTATTGTTTGTGCTTTTATTTGCATTGTGGTTGTTGGGTAGATGGGAGTTTGCCTTGAGCTTTGTGGTTGGTATATTAGTAACGTTCTCTATTTTGGCAGGTGTCTCAATAGGTTTCATGAGGCTCATTAAAAAGTACTTTCCAAAATCATGGAGCTTTGCTGCACGCCAAAGTCTTTTAAATTTGTACAGGCCAAATAACCAGACCGTAGTTTTAATTTTAGCTATAGGTATTGGCACATTCTTAATTAGCACTTTGTATTTCACCAAAGATTTTTTACTTGCCAAAACAACTTTTGAGGCAAGTGCTGAAAGTCCAAATCTTATACTTTTTGATGTGCAGACAGAACAACGTAATGACGTTGAAAATACAATAACACCAAAAGGATTACCGGTTATAGATAATATTCCTATAGTTACTATGCGTATGGAGCGTATTAAGGATCGGGATGTGAATGACATTAGGTTAGACACCACCACTAGGGTGAATAAATGGATATTGAATCATGAATTTAGAACTACGTATAGAGATTCTATGATCGGTTCGGAAAAGTTATTGGAAGGGGAGTGGTTGCCGTCTGTTCCTCCTAGTACCGAAGTTATTCCTATTTCCCTAGCGGATAATGTTGCCAATGACGCCCTTGTAAAATTAGGAGATACACTGTTGTTCAATGTACAGGGTAAAATGATGACTACCGTGGTAGGTAATATTAGGCAGGTAGACTGGGCACGTATGCAGCTTAATTTTTCAATTGTTTTCCCAACCGGGGTATTGGAAAAAGCACCCCAGTTTCATGTGGTTACGACCAATGCGCCGGACAAAGCTTCATCTGCCAATTTACAAAGGGAATTGGTAAAGAAATTCCCGAATATATCTATCATAGATTTACGACAGGTGGTAACATTGGTTGAAAATATATTGGATAAAATTTCATGGGTAATCACCTTTATGGCTTTTTTCAGTATTCTAACTGGTATCATTGTTTTAATAGGATCGGTTCGTAATAGTAAATACCAACGAATTAGAGAAAGTGTATTGTTAAGAACCCTTGGTGCACAGAGTAAACAGATATTGAAAATTAATGCCTTGGAGTACCTGTTTTTAGGTGTTTTAGGAAGTGGTGTGGGAGTGTTACTTTCTTTACTAAGTAGTTTTTTACTGGCTTATTTTATTTTTGATACTCCATTTATTCCGTCGTGGGTACCATTTTTGGTTGTATTGCCGGGTATAACATTGTTGGTCTTAGCCATCGGTTTATTTAATAGTAGGGGAGTGTTAAATAGTCCGCCATTGCAAGTGTTGCGAAAAGAAGGATGATGCAAAAAGATATTGCCCTTATAATAGTTTTGGCTTAATTATTTGTTGATGTGGGTTTGCCAACATAGAAATATAATAGGTAATCCGTATTCGGGTCTAGAAATCGAAACAGCTGCGTTCGTATTGTTGGTTGTTGATAGTCTTCTTCATCATACACCTCTAATAAAAGTGATGCATAATCTGAACGAGAAAAACCTCCTTTTTTAGCAGTAATTTCAGATACTCGTTGATTAAATAGTATACTTTTAGGTTGAGCTTTATTTCTAAAATGTATTAATGGTACTGTTTTCAAAGTTTTTGCCAGTTCATAATTATGGTGCTTAGCAATTACCTTTAAAGAATCTCCCAAAGCAAAATCACTCACTATTGCATAAGTACTATCCCTGCTTATTTCTTTTAAAAGGTTGGTGTAATTTTTATAAGTACCATCTGTAATTACACTTTTTACAATTATCTCTTGTTCAAAATCATCTAATATCTTTAAAAGTGCTGAGAAGTACTCAGGATACTCTTTTTCAACGGCAATGTTAATAGCTTCATCATATGTCACATTATTTGTTTGAGCGGCAGATTCATTAAAAAACAAGAGGAGAGCAAATAGGAATAGATACGTGTGTAATTTCATTAAGTAAGAATATTTTGTTCTAGTTGAAATTTAGTACTTTATATGGTGTTAATTTCTATAACTTTATTGAATACATAACTTTTATAAATTATACAATTATGAATTTACCGGCAATTTTTTCATTTACATTAGGTATTTGGCAATCTTTAGTAATTGTAGCGCTTTTTGTTTGGGTGTATTGCTTAGTTGATATTGTACGCCATGAATTCAAGAATGACGGTAAAGTTACATGGTTGCTAATTGTATTTTTTCTTCCAATTTTAGGTTCGCTTCTATATTTATCCACAGGGAAAAGTAGACGTATGCTAAAGGCGTAATCTAATATCCCTTTTTATTATTTTCCGTTTTCCATAGCCGCTTATGATTTAATTACGGATAAATTACTCACTATACGTGAATTGTCAACTAATCAGCATAGCTTTGCACCTGAAATACAAAAGTGATTGTTATGCCGTTATTTACCGAATTAAAAATATCTAGAAACTTAGAAAAAGCACTTGAAGATCTAGGTTTTGAAAATACTACTCCCATTCAAGAGAAAGCTTTTCCCATTGTAATGAGTGGTAGTGATGTTGTAGGTATAGCACAAACAGGTACCGGTAAAACATTCGCCTATTTACTTCCTATTTTAAATACTTTAAAATTTTCAAAGGATGTTCATCCAAAAATTATTGTATTGGTGCCTACACGTGAGTTGGTAGTACAAGTAGTGGAAGAGGTAGAAAAATTGGCAAAATATTCAGGAACAAGAGTATTAGGGGTGTTTGGAGGAAAAAGTATGCTAAAGCAAAAAGAGGCATTGGCATTGGGGACAGACATTTTGGTTGCCACACCTGCTCGTCTTTATGATTTGATATTAACCAAGGCTGTTCAATTAAAACAGGTTAAGAAACTGGTTATTGATGAGGTCGATGTTATGTTAGATTTAGGCTTTAGGTTTCAATTGGTCAATATTTTTGAATTATTGCCGCAAAGAAGGCAGAATATTATGTTCTCTGCCACCATGACAGATGATATTGAACTGTTTATTACGGATTTCTTTACAGGTGTTCAAAAAATTGCTGTTGCTGTAAGTGGTACTCCTTTAGAAAATATTACCCAATTTAGGTATGCGACACCAAATTTTTATACCAAGGTGAACCTTTTGGTGAGCTTATTGCAAAATGAAGAAACGTATAATAAAGTTTTAGTGTTTGTTTCCAGCAAGCGAAGCGCAGATTTGCTGTTTAAGGAATTGTCTGAATTTTTTAGCGAAGAGATATGTATTATACACTCCAATAAAACCCAAAACTATAGACTGCGTTCCATAAATCAGTTCGATGAAGGTAAGAATCGAATTTTGGTTACTACTGATGTTATGGCACGTGGGTTAGACCTGCAAGAGATATCTCATGTTATAAATTTTGATACTCCCACATATCCTGAAAATTACATGCACCGTATAGGTAGAACGGGTAGGGCAGAAAAACAAGGAACATCTATTTTATTATTTACACCACAAGAGGAAGAGGCAAAAAATGCCATTGAAGAATTAATGTCTCACCAAGTTGAGCAATTACCATTGCCCGATGATGTGGAAATTGCAACACAGTTAACTTTTGATGAACAACCAAAACATAGAGAGCGCGATAATCCATTGAATATCAACGAAGATGAACGTGGCGCAAGTTTTCATGAGAAGTCTGAAAAGAACAAGAAGGAAAATCAAGGCGGTTCCTATAAGCGTATTATTAAAAAGAAATACTCTAAACCCAAAACCCGAGGCGACAAAAACTACGGTAAACGTGGAAGAAATAAAAAATAATTTCATGATTTCAAAATTGGTTTTATATTCCAATTAACCCATTTTTCTGAAAGTATTGATCGATGAAATGCATACCCTATCGGTATGCTGTTTTTAGACCAAAAACCGTTCGTCGACACTTTTTGTCTATTCACCTTAAAACTCTTCACTAGCCGAAAATTATTACAGTTTAGCGAGGTCAACCGGCTTGTTCGCTTTGCTGACGGTACTTTTATATTGTTCAATAATACGATATGAAAGCATTTTTCACCTTACTAGTTTTAATTTTCGCCGGAGCATTAGCATTGGCGCAAACACCCCAAGCAGATGATAAAGTTCACACTACTGAAATGGGTATTGTTATGGTTGATAGCCTTAATGATATTAACACTGAGAAAAAGACTGTTGACTCTAACGAAACATCTGTAGCTCGCTTGTACAGATATAAGAATGCAAGGGTTAACAAAGAATTGGCATTTATTACCAATAAAACTTATGGTAAGTTGGCATAATATTTGCCCTATATAAAAAGGTGCAATGAAGCACCCTTTTAAAGAATTTAATTATGATGTTATTTACTTTTTTAATTCCGGCTTTAATAATTGTTGCAGCAATATCATTATTTAACAACAACAAAACGAAATTACGTGCTATTAAGGTTCCCGTGAATAAGCGTAAGTCTTAATTTTTAATACCGGGCTGCTTTATAGTATAGTTACTTTTAGCTTTAGCCTCATCTACTTGGCGTTTTACATCTGCGAGTAGAGCTTTGGAATCGTACACAATTCCATCTTTTACAGTATATTTTACACCACCAACACGAACCACCTCGTTATCTTCGGTAAGTTTTACAGCTCCTGTGCCGTATAAAACTTTAAAATTTTGAAGAGGATTTTCTTCAACAATGACAAAATCTGCCAACTTACCTATGGCAACGGAACCTATTTTGTCATCCATACCCAATGCTTCCGCACCATTTAAGGTAGCGGATTTTATAATTTCCAATGGGTGAAAACCTGCTTCACGCAATAATTCTAATTCTCTTATATAGGCAAATCCATAAAGTTGAAAGATGAAACCGGAATCTGAACCGGTAGTAACTCTACCACCTCTATTCTTGTATTCATTGATAAAGGTCATCCAAAGTTTATAGTTATTTTTCCAAGCTACTTCTTGCTCGGTGCCCCAATCATGCCAATATGAGCCATGTGAGACTTTACTAGGCTGATAAAATTCCCATAAAGAGGGTAGTGTATATTCTTCGTGCCATTCAGCTCTTCTTGCGCGTTGCAAATCTCTGCTAGCTTCATAAATATTGAAAGTAGGATCCATGGTAAAATCAAGCTCCAAGAGTTCGTTCATTACATTGTTCCAATGTTCTGAATACGGTTTTGCCGCTTGTGCCCATAGTTTACCGGCATTTTCAAAGCGATCTTGTTCATTTTGGTAATTATAATCTAACGGAAAATCTTGTACCGTACGATCATCAAAAAGTGCCTCAGGTAGTCCATACCAATGCTCCATTGAGGTTAATCCTGCTTTTGCAGAATGTAGAACGTTCCAACGGGCTACACTCATTTGTGCATGATGGCAGGCAGAACCTAATCCTAATTTTCTATTTTCATCTAATGCAGCGGCCATAATTTCTGGTTCTGCACCAAAAAACTTAATGCCGTCTGCACCTTTTTTTGCATTTGCCCGTACCCATTCACGTGCCTGTGCCGGAGTTGATATTGGCACATCGTTTAAAGGATTGAATGCTTTACTGGTCTGTCCAAATGCAGTATAGGATATAATACGAGGTGCAATGATCTCATTATTTTTACTTTTACGTTTTAGATCTAAAGCAATATCTATTCCTCTACCTGCAACCTCACGAACGGTAGTGACGCCATGTGCCATCCAAAGTTTAAAAACATAGTCTGGGTCTGCACCTTGTGCATCGCCGCCAATATGGGTATGCATGTCAATAAAGCCAGGCATTAGATACATGCCGGTACAATCTAATTCTTTACCACCTACTTTTAATTTTGGTCTTTTGGCGTCATCAATTGCCACACCAGGGTAACCCACGACCTTTACATTGGTAATCCTGTTGTTCTCTACAACAATATCAATAGGTCCTTGTGGTGGTGCCCCGTTACCGTTAATGAGCATTACGCCTCTAATGATCAATTGATCGTGCGGTCCGTCTCCCTCAAGAGATTGTGCATGCATGGTGAGCAAAACGGATATGAAAATAGCCGTTAGGAGCAGTTGTTTACGTAACATAGGGTGGCTGTTTGTGTTAGTTTCCTTAAATATAGAGAAAGCAGCAGAAAGAACAGTGACCGTATGTCAACTTTACAAATAAAAAATGGAATTGATATTTATACCCTATAAGATTAAGCAACAGGAGATAATTGCTGCTTTATTTCTTGAAATTTAATAATGTAGTTGGTTCCTTTTTTAGACATATCCCTAGTAATAGTACCCTTTAATTGTCGGGTAAGATTATGGATTAATTTTAAACCTAAAGATTTTGTAGTCTTATAATTAATGGTTTCCGGGAAACCAATGCCGTTGTCACCAATTTCTAGAATGTAACAATTTTTCTCGTTAGTATCTTGTTGGAGCTTTATACTGATAATACCTTCTTTGTCCCCTTCAATACCATACTTTAATGCATTGGTCAAAGCTTCGTTGATCAATAATCCTAGTGGTATGGCGGTATCAATACCTAATTTAATGTCTGGAATATCTATTTTTAAATCTACATGGTTGTCATTGCCTTTAATAGATCTTATAAGGTATTCACCCAATTCCTGAACATAAGATTTATACTCAATATGGCTAATGTCATTACGCATATACAACATTTCATGAACCATGGCCATGGCTATGACCCTATTCTGTGTTCCTTTTAAAAGCCCTTTCATAGGTCCGGTTTCTATGTTTCTTGATTGCAAACTTAAAAGACTGGAAACGGTTTGTAAATTATTCTTTACTCTATGGTGTACCTCTTTTAATAGATTTTCCTTTTCATGTACCTGTAAATACAATGCTTTTTTAGAACTGTACATGGTATTGTAGGTCTTTAGCAAAGTTTTGCCCAAGGTGTTACCTAAAATAAAAACAGAAAATAAGATGGATACCAAGCTAAATATGGGTCTAGATGCTTCAGGTACCATATTATGGGTAATGCTCAGTTCTGGTATGGTCTGTGTAAAAACCAGAAGAATGAGTATAATGATGATATTAAGATAGATTCTACCATATCTTGTACTGTATATAAAACCTCCAAAAGCTATTAGAGGTATCATGAATATAAACGGACTAAAAATTCCGCCGCTATATAAGGTGATGACGACTGCCGCAATTAACCCGATTATGGATGAAAAATTGAATGTAGGTAGAATAACCTTATGAGACCTAAAATATAGTAGATTGATACTATTCAATATTGAAAAGCCAATAAATACAAAAGGAATGATTTGGGTAATATTTAAAAAGAAATAGCATAATACCCCAAATAGAAAGGAGATAATGCTTGTGGTATAATTTACCCTTAAAAATAGTTTGGTTTTATCCTGTAGACGTTCTTTGTCAATGGTAAATCCGGGCATAGATATTATTTATGTACTAGAAAACATACGAATTACGTAATGTAAATCTAATTATGTTTTTATCATTATACTAGTATTTTCGTGTTTAGTATAGTTAAAACGACGAATATTATTCTGAATAACGCATTTTTTTTATCTAAATAATGGTTAAAAATATGAAATAAACTGTTAATGACTGATTTCATTTTAGAATCCAAAAAATGAATTATAAAGTTGATTGAGGTATATGTAGTTTATTTTAAGTGAGTTAAACCGGGGTATTAAAAAAGGCATCCATAATGGGATGCCTTTTTTAGATATTGATTTCTATTTGAATTAATCTTGGGTTAAAACCCATGATCCATTTTGCAAAAGTGGCTCTGCCTGCTTAAATTTTACCGTTTTACTTTCCCCGCTCATTACATTTTTGATGGTAACACGCTCATTACGGCCAATTTTTGGCTGTTCTCTTGTAATGGTCTCGGTAATTGCTGGGCGTTGACCTTGATTTTGACTAACTGCTCTACTACGTGCCGCTAACTCATCGCTATTCGGTATTTCTTCTTTTGTAGTCTGCAGGTTTTCTTTTTTTCTAATGTTTCTTTCTTCTTGTATAGCATTTGCATTTTCAGAAGGTAATTCACCTTTGAAAAGGAAAGAAACCACTTCTTTGTTCACTTTTTCGATCATAGATTTAAAAAGCTCAAAAGCTTCAAATTTATAGATCAATAAAGGATCTTTTTGCTCATGAACGGCTAATTGTACAGATTGTTTCAACTCATCCATCTTACGAAGGTGTGTTTTCCATGAATCATCTATAATAGCCAGTGAAATGTTCTTTTCAAAATCTGTGATCAACTGCTTACCGTTACTATCATAAGCATCTTGAAGATTGGTGACAACATTTAAGCTTTTGATACCGTCTGTAAATGGAACTACAATTCGCTCAAAATTATTGGCATTATCTTCATGAACTTTTTTGATCACAGGGAAAGCCGCAGCGGCATTACGCTCCATCTTATCATTATAATGGTCGTATGCTGCTTTATAAATTTTTCCGGTTATCTCCTGAGCAGATAATTTTCCAAATTCAACTTCATCTACAGGAGCTGTCATAGAGAAATATTTGATCAGCTCAAACTCTAAATTTTTATAGTCGTTGGCAGCCTTGTTGCTCTCTACGATCACCTCACAGGTATCATACACCATATTGGCGATATCCAATTTTAATCGCTCTCCTTGTAGGGCGTGACGGCGTCTCTTATAGACAACTTCACGTTGGGCGTTCATTACATCATCATATTCCAAAAGACGTTTACGTACACCAAAGTTATTTTCCTCAACTTTTTTCTGAGCTCTTTCAATAGACTTGGTCATCATACTATGCTGAATAACTTCACCATCTTCCAAGCCCATTTTATCCATCATTTTAGCAACCCTGTCCGATCCGAACAAACGCATTAGGTTGTCTTCTAAAGAAACATAGAATTGAGAACTACCAGGATCTCCTTGACGACCAGATCTACCACGTAACTGTCTATCTACACGACGAGAATCATGTCTTTCCGTACCAATAATTGCTAGACCACCGGCTTTCTTAACCGCATCTGACAATTTAATATCGGTACCACGACCAGCCATATTCGTTGCTATGGTTACCACACCGGCATTACCTGCTTCGGCGACAACATCAGCTTCTTTTTTATGAAGTTTAGCGTTCAGAACGTTGTGCGGTACTTTGCGTACACTCAATAACTTAGATAATAATTCTGATATCTCTACAGAAGTTGTACCGATCAAGACAGGTCTACCTGCTTTACTAATTTTGGTTACTTCTTCTATAATAGCGTTATATTTTTCTCTTTTGGTCTTATAAATAAGATCATTTTTATCTTGTCTGGCAATTGGTCTGTTTGTTGGTATTTCCATAACATCCAACTTATAGATTTCCCAGAATTCGCCAGCTTCTGTTACAGCGGTACCTGTCATACCAGATAATTTGCTGTACATTCTAAAATAGTTCTGTAACGTAACGGTAGCAAAGGTTTGTGTTAGTGCTTCAATCTTTACATTTTCCTTGGCTTCAATTGCTTGGTGTAATCCGTCCGAATATCTACGACCGTCCATAATACGACCGGTCTGTTCATCTACGATCATAACCTTGTTGTCCATTACCACGTACTCCGTATCTTTTTCAAATAGGGTATATGCCTTTAATAATTGGCTCATGGTATGTATACGCTCGCTTTTTACGGTGAAATCTTTAAAAAGCTCTTCTTTTAGTTCGGCTTCTTTTTCAATTTCAAGATTTTGATTTTCAATCTTCGCTATTTCTGCACCTATGTCCGGCATTACGAAGAAATCTTTATCCTGCTCGCCAGAAATGTAATTAACCCCTTTATCGGTCAATTCTATCTGGTTGTTCTTTTCATCTATAACAAAAAGTAGATCTTCATCAACAACAGGCATTTCCCTGTTGTTATCTTGCATGTAGTAATTCTCGGTTTTTTGAAGTAATTGTTTTACTCCTTCTTCACTTAAGAATTTTATTAAAGCCTTGTTTTTTGGAAGTCCACGGTAAACCCTTAATAAAAGGAAGCCCCCCTCTTTGGTATCACCTTCGGCAATCAACTTTTTAGCTTCTGCCAAAACACCGGTTAAATGCTGACGTTGTTTTCTTACGATCTCATCTACCTTTGGTTTCAGCTCATTGAATTCATGACGGTCACCTTCTGGTACGGGACCAGATATAATAAGTGGTGTACGTGCATCATCTACCAAAACTGAATCTACCTCATCTACAATGGCATAGTTATGTGGGCGCTGTACCAAATCTTTTGGTGTATGCGCCATGTTATCCCTTAGGTAATCAAATCCAAATTCATTATTGGTACCATAGGTAATATCTGCATTATAAGCTGCACGTCTACCATCTGAATTTGGTCTGTGGTGATCAATACAGTCTACCGATAAACCGTGAAACTGAAATATGGGCGCCATCCAAGCACTATCCCTTTTTGCCAAATAATCGTTTACGGTAACCAAGTGGGCACCGTTACCGCTTAATGCATTTAAATATAAAGGTAGTGTGGCAACCAAGGTTTTACCTTCACCTGTTTGCATTTCTGCAATTTTTCCTTGGTGCATGGCAATACCACCAATTAATTGAACATCATAATGAACCATGTCCCAGGTTACCTCTTTTCCGGCGGCATCCCAAGAATTTTTCCAAATAGCATCTGTGCCATCAAGAGTAACATAATCTTTGGAGCCTGACAGGGTTCTGTCATATTCAGAAGCGGTTACCTTTAAAGTTTCGTTATTTGCAAAACGCTTTGCGGTCTCTTTAACCACGGCAAAGGCTTCTGGTAATATTTTATTGAGTGTTTCTTCTGAAATAGTGTAAGCTTCTTCTTTTAACTTATCTATTTCAGTATAGATATCTTCATTTTTATCGATATCGGTAGAGTTTTTAACCTCTTCCTCTAAAGTGCTGATTTGATCCGTCTTTTCTTTGATGGCATCTTGTATGGCCCTTTTGAACTCTATGGTTTTTTGCCTTAGCTCATCATGACTAAGATTTTCAAGCTGCGATTCAAATGATTTTATCTTATCTACTAAAGGCTGTAATTCTTTTACGTCTTTCTGTGATTTATCACCTACAAAAGCCTTTAGGATGGAATTAATGAAACTCATATATTTTAAACTATTAGAATTGAAACTTTCTTACTTGTTATTAAGCAAGAATATATTTCAAAATGTTTTAGAGCCGATAAATATTTTCGACCCTATAAAAGAACAAAAGGTATTCCAGTCTTGATTTTTGAACGGATTTACCTAAAAACATGTCAAAATTACATAAAAAAAAAGCCTCCAAGGAGACTTTTTAGTAGTAATTATGATATCGAATATTAATATTCGTCCTCGTTCCAGAGGTAGTCTTCTTCCGTAGGATAGTCCGGCCAAATTTCTTCTATAGATTCGTATATCTCGCCACCTTCTTCTTCCATAGACTGTAAATTTTCTACGACTTCTAATGGGGCTCCAGTTCTGATGGAGTAATCTATTAACTCATCTTTACTTGCCGGCCAAGGTGCATCACTTAAATAAGATGCTAATTCTAATGTCCAATACATAGTAATTGTTTGATTTTAATTTTTTGCAAAAGTAATTTTTAAATTGAGACAGCAAAGAAATTACGTGTAAATTTCAAGTAATCGCAATATTTTTTTCGCATTTGTTTATTGATAACGAATAAATTACGGAATTATTAGTCCTTTTTATTTGGGATCCATTTTATTTCATTCGCTTGTAGATTATATGACAATTTTCGTGCCAATACAAATAGATAATCAGAAAGTCTATTTAAAAATGATAGCACATTGATATCAAATGGTTCTGTTTGAAATAATAATGTAGCTATTCTTTCAGCTCTTCTACAAACGGTTCTTGCTATATGACAGTATGACACTGTTGTATGGCCACCAGGAAGAATAAAATGTGTCATTTGTGGAAGTTGCCCATCCATTTCATCAATAGCTTGTTCTAAATAATTGATTTCAGTGTGCCCAACTTTGGTGATTTTTAATCTTTCTTCGCCGTTTTTAAGCAATTCTTTTTCTGGATCTGTGGCCAAAATGGCACCTACGGTGAATAAATGTTCTTGTATGACTATTAGCTGCTGCTGGTGAACTTCATCTATTTGTTGATCTCTAATGAGTCCAAGCCATGAGTTTAGTTCATCTACCGTACCATAACTGTCAATTCTAATGTGGTGCTTTGGTACACGAGTGCCACCAAAAAGACCCGTAGTACCGTCATCACCTGTTTTAGTATATACTTTCATTTTGTAGTTTATGGAATTAGGGTATAGATGAGTTAATTTGTAAGCTAAGATTAAGCAAAGGGTTTAAGATTAGTTAGCTATTCTTCTTTTTTGGTTTTACGCTCATAATCTCCCATAAATTTTCTTGACTTACGGGCGCTAGATTTGCCTTTGTTAGTTATACGTATGGCTATATAAATAGCAAATACAACTCCTAAAACTATATATATGGTATTACTTTGCATTGAAATTTACTTTAGTTTAAAATTACTTGTTTAAATCCGTATTTTAAAATGTTCCTTTACTTGTTCCTTTCTAAAGAAAACAATGCCACAATAAAAGAGGTCTAGTGTAACGCGAACATGCTCCATTTCTTTGAGTTGTTTCCACTTTTTTAAATTTTGTGGGTTTTTATGAATTCCGTCTAAAAGTAGCATGGTATCATTGGAAAGGTCATTCACTTTAAAATTGGGCTTATTTATATCGGTTATATCGCCAAAGACAACAGCTGCATTGCTATCAACAATAGATATATTTGGACAATTCGTAATTATTTTTTCTTTGGATGATTTACTGGTATTCAATAAATGAATAGTTCTATAATCAAAATAGTGAAGACTTTTAACTAATACTTTTAGTGTTATAGGAAGTTTGATTTTAGTTTTCTTGTACAGACATTTGGTGACATAATTATATACAAATGGAGAATGCACACCATGCTGATTGGTAGCAGAACAAAGAAACTTTAAATAAGAAATTAAGCGGTACACGTATTACTTTTTCAATTTTGCCAAAAGTAAGAATAGTGATGCAACTTATAATTTATACGGTAAGAATAATATGTGTTGAAAGTAGGTTATGGTAAGAAATGGGGTAGGTATAAGATCGGGGCGAAAAGGAAAATTAATGATGTATTAAGAAAGTTTAGCTCTATTCAATTTAGTAGTAAATTTCAAAGCCTTGATTACTCTGTTATTTTTGTTCTTGTATAATCTTGCAACTTCAATCGTGTTTTCAGTTACAATAGTTGGTACGGTAATATCATTGATTTCAATTGTTTGAACCATCTCTACTTGTATAGTTTCAATTTCCAAAGAAACATTTTCATTGTTAGCTTGAGCCTGAGCGAAGAAACATGTGAAAAAAAGAGCGGTTAAAAGAATAATTGATTTCATAATATTTGTTTTACACTGCTAAAGTACAGGCAAGCACAAACATATTTTGCCGCTCATAGTCGGGCGACATTTAACTATAGACGAATGGTAAAAACCATTCGTCTATTATTTTTATCAATAAAATAAATGTGAGTTTTATTGCTAAAACAAAGGTTAGCCTTCCATTAGTGCAGAAAGCTCAAACCATCTTTCGGTCTT
Organism: Maribacter sp. UBA3344; assembly: GCF_002362375.1. Classification (NCBI taxonomy): domain Bacteria; kingdom Pseudomonadati; phylum Bacteroidota; class Flavobacteriia; order Flavobacteriales; family Flavobacteriaceae; genus Maribacter; species Maribacter sp. UBA3344. The sequence continues at coordinate 259,033 of NZ_DERI01000011.1, forward strand.
TCTGTCTATGGCATCGGTAATGTCGTTCAACTCAATAGATAAGTTCTTAATGTCATCACCACTCAATGATCCATCGGTGAATTTTTCTTGAAGCGCTACTTTAGATTTTTCCAATTTCTGAATCTCTCTTTCTAGCTTTTTAAATTCTTGCTGTTCAGCATATGAGATTTTTGTACCTGTATCGGCTTCTTTCCAATTGGTCTTATTGGTAGGCTGTGATTCTTTCTGCTCTCTTTTTTCTTGTATTTGACTGTCTTCGTATGCACGATAGTCAGAATAGTTGCCAGGGAAATCCTCTATGACAGCATCGCCCCTAAATACAAATAAATGATCTACGATCTTATCCATAAAGTAACGATCGTGCGATACTACCATTAAACAGCCTTGAAAATCCATTAAGAAACTTTCCAGTACGTTCAAGGTAACAATATCCAAATCGTTGGTTGGCTCATCTAAAATTAGAAAATTAGGGTTTTGTATCAATATGGTACATAAGTACAAGCGCTTACGTTCTCCACCACTTAGTTTATCTACAAAATCATATTGCTTTTTCCTGTCGAACAGAAAGCGTTCCAATAACTGCTGCGCAGAAATTTGTTTTCCCTTCATTAAAGGTATGTAGTCACCAAATTCACGAATGACGTCTATAACCTTTTGGCCTTCTTTTATTTTTATCCCTTTTTGGGTGTAGTAACCAAACTTTATAGTGTCACCTACTACTACTTTACCGCTGTCTGGTTGATCGCGCCCACTTAGAATATTTAAAAAGGTAGATTTGCCAGTACCATTTTTACCTATAATACCAATACGCTCTCCCTTTTGGAAAACATATTCAAACTTATCTAAAATAGGTTTGTTAGGAAAAGATTTAGAAATCTTATGAAGCTCAAGAATTTTACTTCCCATACGCTCCATGTTCAGTTCTAATTGAATTTGATGGTCTTTTCTTCTTTGACTTGCTTTATCTTTAATTACAGCAAAATCATCTATTCTGGATTTCGATTTTGTTGTACGTGCTTTAGGTTGTCTACGCATCCATGCAAGTTCCTTTTTAAAAAGGAGTTCTGTTTTGTGATGCTCTACCGCTTCTTGCTCTATACGGGCCTCTTTTTTCTCTAAGTAATAGGAATAGTTTCCTTTGTAGGGATATAACTTTCCATTTTCGAGCTCTATGATTTCATTGCAAACACGTTCTAAAAAGTACCGGTCGTGTGTTACCATGAACAAAGTCATGTTTTCTTTGGCAAAAAACTCTTCTAGCCACTCGATCATTTCTAGATCTAGGTGGTTGGTAGGTTCATCCAAAACCAAAAGATCTGGCTTGTTGATCAAGGCGTTGGCCAAAGCCAATCGTTTTTTTTGTCCACCCGATAATTTATCGACCTTGGCACTTAGGTCATCTAACTTCAGTTTTGATAGAATCTGCTTATACTGAGTTTCAAAATCCCAAGCTTCAAAACGGTCCATTGCTTCAAATGCTTTTTGGTATGCATCTGCATCTTCTGGGTTTTGAAGCGCCTTTTCATAATTTTTAATGACTTCAAGCACTTCGTTGTCAGAAGCAAAAATGGTTTCCTCAATGGTCAAGTTCGGGTCCATATTGGGTTCCTGAGCAAGAAAAGATACACGGGTAGATTTACGATAGTTCACTTGACCACTATCTGGAGTGTCCGCTCCTGAAAGAATATTAAGTATAGATGTTTTTCCTGTACCGTTTTTAGCGATTAGGGCTATTTTTTGGTCTTTGTTGATCCCAAATGAGAGATTGTCAAAAAGCACCAATTCGCCATAGGATTTTGAAATATTTTCAACGGTAAGTAGATTCATATAAGGGTAACTGAATTTTATTTTTTGCGTAATTGCTTGGTCTTAAAATAATAGATCAAATATAGATAGCGAATTGCCAATGTCAATAAAACTATTATTAATAGTATAGAGAATACCTGAATTTTAAATAACCATAAAATACTGGTAATACCTAAAAGTATTGTCAAGAAAACGGAGTAGGTAAGTACCCACTTGGGAACTGTTTTCCTTAAGAGAATAAATGAGATAAAAAGGTTAGGAGCAAATGCCCAAAGTGAATTAAAATTTGCTTTGGTAGCTAAGTGGTCTGTAGCAAACCAAAGGAACAGTAAAAGTACGCCCGCTAAACCTGTGATTGTAAATAATGTAAAGTCTAACCATCTATTTCGGCGTAGGTTTTTATAATCACGGTACGTAAAATAACCTACGATTACCAAAAGAACGCAAAGCCAAAATAAAGGGGTTGCAATGAATAGCGATTTATCTTCTTGCTCTGGTATGTCTAGTAGTATTGATTCTTTTTTAACTATAGGTTTACCGTTTAAGGTAGTATGCTTCATTTGCTCATACACATATATGGGAAGAAACAAATGCTCGTAAGGTGTCGCTGCTCTGTCAATTACAGAACCTAAAGCTAGGTCAATACCAAAATTTGACCACGAATTAGGGTTCAATTTTAAACGTATCAGCTCCCTAAATGTTAGTTGTTCTTTTAGATGATTGTAATCGAATTTAAATGTGTTGCCCAAAGTTTTTTCAAACACCATTGGTATTCTGGTGGCACAGTTGTCAAACAAAAAGTCATATTTGTATTTTTTGTTTTGTGGTAGCAAGTTATGTTCCAAGAAGGATACAATAGCGTTTCGTTGTTCAAGGTCAACATCTAATACTTGCTCCTTAACCCAACGTTTTTCTTGTTGATAGCTGTATTTAAAATACTTAAACGGTATTCGTGAAATGGTATAGGATAATTTACCGCGAGTGAAATTTAAGTAGAAATTTGGATCCTCAAAATCATAGGTGCCGTAACCATATACTTCATCTATACCCAAAGTAGGATCTTGTAAACGAATGGCACTATGTCCAAATTTAGCGGCTAAATCTTCACCCGTGCCCACTGTTAATAAGCTAATTTTAGATAAAGGCGATAACTGGGCATCTTGAGCTTGACCCCAAAAAGCAACAATACATAAAAAGAGAAATAAAACGATTTTTTTGAACATAACCCTATTGGTACATAGCGTTTACAAAGATGCGAATAATAACAGACTTCGCAGATATTGCTTTTTTATAATTTTTTGTAAAATTATCTGTATACAGGTTTTAAGATTGTAATGCATAAAAGCCACCTCAATGGGGTGGCTTTTACTTTAATTATATTCAGTTGGCGATTAAGAAATGGTAACGACCAAATCATCTTGCTTTACCATACTGCCTTCTTTTAGGCTTACTGATTGTACTTTGCCGGATTTAAATGCGGTAACCGTAGTTTCCATTTTCATGGCTTCAATAACGAACAAGGGATCGTTCTCTTTTACTTCTTGACCTTTTTTAACCAAAACTTTGTATAAAGAGCCTTGCAACGGTGCCCCTATTTGATCATCGTTTGCCGGATCAATTTTTTCATTTTCTTCAATTTTAAGGTTTAAAGAGGTGTCTAAAACATCTACGAACCTATTTTCACCGTTTACTTGAAAGAACACGGTTCTCATACCTAACTCGTTTGGTATACCTACAGATAATAATCTAATAATTACAGTTTTGCCCGGCTCTAATTCTATCAATGTTTCTTCACGCAATTTCATACCATAGAAGAAATGCTTTGTAGGTACCAATGCTAGATTGCCATACAGCTTGTAGTTCTCATGTGCTTTTTCAAACACTTTTGGATATAGGGTGTACGATAGAAAATCCTCCATTTCTATGGCTCTTGTAAAACCTTTTTGAAACTTCTTCTTAAAGGCTTTGAATTCTTTATCAAAATCCGTTGGCGCCAAATGGACATTTGGTCTGTTTGTGTATGGCTTTTTGTTTTTCAGAATAATCTTTTGAAGCTTTTTAGGGAATCCGCCAACGGGCTGACCGAGATCTCCCATAAAGAAACTGATAACAGAATCTGGGAAAGATATTTCTTCGCCCCGTGTCATAACATCTTCTGTAGTAAGTTCATTGGTTACCATGAAAATGGCCATGTCGCCAACAACTTTTGAGCTAGGTGTTACTTTGATTAGGTTCCCAAAAAGTTTATTGACATCAGCATACATTTTCTTTACTTCATCAAATCTGTCACCTAATCCTAATGCTGTTGCCTGTGGACGTAAGTTTGAGTATTGACCACCTGGAATTTCATGACCATATACTTCTGCAGTACCAGATTTTAGTCCAGATTCAAACGGGTAATACAACTCTCTTGTATCTTCCCAATAATTAGAAAACTGGTTCAGCTTCGGCATATCGAATTCATGAGCCCTTGGTTGACCCTTCATCATTTCAACTACCGAATTAAAGTTGGGCTGTGATGTCAATCCAGATAAGCCACCCAAGGCAACATCGACCACATCTACGCCAGCTTCAATTGCTTTTAAATACGTTGTTGTCTGTAATGAAGAAGTATCGTGCGTATGTAAATGAATAGGCACGTTTACAGTGTCTTTTAACGCGGTTACCAATTCTGTAGCTGCATAGGGTTTTAAAAGACCCGCCATATCCTTGATGGCAATCATATGCGCACCGGCATTTTCCAGGTCTTTTGCCAGCTGTGTGTAATATTTTAGGTTGTACTTGGTTTCGTTGATATCTAAAATATCACCCGTATAACTTAATGCGGCCTCGGCAATACCACCGGTTTTATTACGAACATAATTAATACTTGGCTCCATGGCTTTTACCCAATTGAGCGAATCGAATATTCGGAAAATATCAACTCCGTTTTCCCAAGATTTCTCTACGAATTTTTCAATAAGGTTGTCCGGGTATGCCTTGTAACCAACTCCGTTTGATCCTCGAAGAAGCATTTGAAATAAAATATTGGGTACAGCTTTCCTAAGCTCTCGTAATCGTGTCCACGGACTCTCATGCAAGAATCGCATACTAACATCAAAAGTTGCACCGCCCCAAACTTCCATACTAAAGGTGTTTGGGTGGTTCTTTGCATAACTCTCGGCAACGCGCAACATGTCATACGTACGCATTCTAGTTGCCAATAGTGATTGATGCGCATCGCGCATAGTGGTATCCGTATAATGAATTTTCTTTTCATCCATTAACCAAGCACAAAATTTTTCGGGACCCATTTCGGTCAGCATATCTTTTGTTCCCTTTGGATGCGCTTCTAAAGGGTTGAATTTTGGAACCTTTGCATTTCTAAAGACCTTGTTCTCATCAATATACTTTACATCAGAATTACCGTTCACAATAACTTCCGCCAAAAAGTTCACCACCTTTGAGGTTCTATCCTGTGGTAGTTTAATATCAAATAGGGCAGGAGTGTTCTGTATAAAATTAACGGTTACCTTACCTTCTTTGAAAATAGGATGCTGTATTACGTTCTGAAGGAAATGTATGTTGGTCTCTACGCCTCTAATTCTAAATTCTTTTAACGCACGAACCATTTTACGGGTGGCACCGTCAAGTGTTCTACCGTGCGAGGAAACTTTCACCAGCATGGAATCAAAAAATGGACTCACTTGATATCCTTGATAAATACTACCGGCATCTAAACGAATTCCCATACCAGAGGCACTACGGTACGTGGTTACCGTACCATAATCTGGGGTAAAATTGTTGCCCGGATCTTCGGTGGTCAATCTACACTGTAAGGCAAAGCCATAAGTGGCAATGGTTTCTTGACCGTATATTTTGATTTGCTGACTATCTAATTTATAATTGCCGGCAACGAAAATTTGTGTTTTTACCAAATCTATACCGGTTACCATTTCTGTAACCGTATGTTCTACCTGAATTCTTGGGTTTACCTCAATAAAATAGATATTGTCATTGGGATCTACCAAAAACTCTACGGTTCCAATATTGTTATAGTTAACTTCTTTGGCAATGTCAACGGCATATTTATAAAGGTTTTGTTTTACTTCTTCGCTAACGTTATGGGAAGGTGCGATCTCTACCACTTTTTGGTGACGGCGTTGAACGGAACAATCGCGTTCATGTAAGTGGCGAATATTTCCATGGTTATCTGCTACGATCTGTACCTCTATATGTTTAGGGTCTTCCACATATTTCTCAAGAAACATGGTGTCGTCTCCAAATGCATTGAGAGCTTCATTTCTGGCAGAATCAAAATTCATTTCTAGATCTTCATCTTTTCTAATAATGCGCATACCACGACCGCCACCACCAGATGCAGCCTTAAGCATAACAGGGTAGCCAATAGTAGCGGCTTCTGACAAGGCAATTTTTAAAGAAGTCAATTTCTTTTTATTGCTTTCAATGATAGGAACGTTACATTTTACGGCTACTTTCTTGGCGGTAATCTTATCGCCCAAAGCATCCATCACTTTTGGGTCAGGACCTATAAAGATGATGTCATTTGCGGCACATTGTCTTGCAAATTCAGAGTTTTCAGAAAGGAATCCGTAGCCTGGGTGTATGGCATCTACATTTTTAGCCTTTGCCAATGCTATAATTTGAGGAATGTCCAAATAAGGTTTTAATGGCTGATTGTCCTCACCGATCTGGTAAGATTCATCGGCTTTGTTACGGTGTTGAGAATAGCGATCTTCATAAGTGTAAATGGCAACCGTTTTAATGTTCAGCTCGGTACAGGCACGTAATACACGTATGGCTATCTCACTTCGGTTAGCTACTAAAACCTTTTTAATTTTCATTTTTTGACAATATTTTTATGGTTAGTGTTGTGATATATTCTTGTTATAAAAATCTATTTTTTGTTGATTATTGTTACATTGGTCATAATTTAAACTTAATATCTTAACTAAACAATACTATGCGTGCATAATATTTTTCATATCCCTATTATTTTGTGATATGTTATAGTGAAAGTTAGTTTTTATTCTGATGGGGTGGGTGTAAATAAAAGTAAAACAGTTATTTAGGTGTTCATTTGAACTGGTTTTAGGTTTAGTGAAAACAAAGAATGCTGATGTTGCTATAGTATTTTTATGTTGAAAATCTTTACCACCATTTAATTATATTATTTTAGAGCAAATATTGTTAAAGGGGCATGCCAATCTTGCTCCTTTTTTGACCTTAGGCGAAGTATTATGAAAAGACATATTCCAAATTTTATTACTCTTTTAAACGTTTTCTGCGGTTGTGTGGCATCGGTATTTGCCGTTTTGAATAAATTGGAAATTGCCGCAATTTTTGTAGCTCTGGGTATATTCTTCGATTTTTTTGACGGATTGGCAGCTCGTGTTCTTGATGTAAAAAGTGAATTAGGCCTTCAGTTAGATTCTTTGGCCGATATGATCACAAGTGGTTTGGTACCGGGTATTGTAATGTTTCAGTTGTTGGCAATGTCGCAGACAAGTGGTTGGGGAGATGGTTCTCACTTTTTTCTTGAAAGTGGTACTATTACATTTCAGCATTTATTGCCCTTTTTCGGATTTGTAATTACAATGGCTTCAGGTTATAGATTGGCTAAGTTCAATATTGATGAAAACCAGACCTCTTCCTTTATTGGTTTGCCTACTCCGGCCAATGCTTTGTTAATTCTTTCGTTACCGCTTATATTAATATATCAAAACAATGAATTGTTAAACGGTATTATTCTCAATCAATGGTTCTTAATAATTTTGACATTGGTAAGCGCCTATTTGTTGAATGCCAATTTGCCCTTGTTCGCATTAAAATTTAAGAATACCAGTTTTAAGGATAATGCCATGCGTTATATCTTTTTAATTATTAGCCTGGTGCTTATTGTAACCATGAAATTTATGGCCATCCCTTTAATTATTATATTCTATGTAGTAAGTTCAGTAGTACAAGAGAGACTTTAATACTGTACATTTAGGAAAGATAACTATGGAGAATGAAGAATATGAGTTTTGGTTAAGTGGACCAATTGATGGTGTGCCAGATTTGTTACAGCCCGCCGCGCATGCACTTTTACAATCAGAACGTGAGTTAAAGAAGTACACTGCTGATTTCCCTAAAGAATTATTTTGGGCTAAAACGGCAGGTAGGGCTTCCGTAGGTTTTCATATGAACCATGTGACGGGCGTATTAGATCGCATGTTGACCTACGCTAAAGGTGAATCGTTATCAGATGAACAATTTACTTTTTTGAAACAAGAAGGTACTTTTAATCTAAATACAGACGTAATCTATTTGCAAGAGCAATTTTCTGCTAAAGTAGAAGAGGCTATAGGGTATTTTAAAACCGTTCCAGAAAATTCACTTACCGAAGATAGAACTGTTGGTAGAAAAAAATTACCGACAACCGTTATAGGTTTATTGTTTCATGCTGCAGAGCATAGCCAAAGACATATTGGTCAGTTATTGGTTACTGTAAGCATATTACAAGCCGATATTTCATAAACTTTTAAATTCCATTTTTTATCAGCATGAATAAAACGATAGTAATTATCGGTGCAGGATTATCTGGTTTGTTAACTGCGTACCGTCTACAAGAACTTGGTTTTAATGTAAAGGTATTAGAAGCTAGAAGTCGTATTGGAGGAAGAATATATACCGTGGAATCCAATAAAACCAAAGTTGAAATGGGTGCCACTTGGTTTAATGACAGCCATTATCATTTATTGGATGTTATAGAAGAGTTCAAGGTTCCCTATTTTGAACAATTCATGACCGGTATATCTTATTTTCAAACATTTTCAAATGTGCCACCTCAAGAAATTGCTGTCCCTAGTAATAGTCCTAGTTATCGTTTTAAAAATGGTACGGTAGATTTAATAAATGCAATTTTCTCTAAACTTGCGCCAGAAACGGTTTTGTTGAACGAAAAAGTAGATAAAGTTATTTTTGAGGAAGATAGGGTCAAAGTGGTTACTAAATCTCATACATTGGTTACCAATGTCGTTATTTCAACATTGCCCCCTGCAGTTTTAATTGATCAAATTGATTTTTCTCCGTCACTGCCAAATGAGTTGCAAACCATTGCAGAGCACACGCATACATGGATGCAAGATTCCATTAAAGTAGCATTGACCTATAAAAAACCATTTTGGAGAGCGCAGGGAAAATCGGGCACAATATTTAGTAATATTGGTCCTTTGACTGAGTTTTATGATCAGTCTAATGTAGAAAACAATTCATTTGCCCTGGTTGGTTTTGCATCAGGTAGTTGTGCCCGTTTTACTAAAGAACAACGTATAGAAAAAATTGAAGCGCAATTAAAAATGGTTTTTGGTGATGATGCTTTACACTATGAGGCGTATCATGAAACGGCTTGGTTTAATGAAGAATTTACAAAATCGGACATGCAGGCAGATCATTTGTTTCCACATCAAAATGGAGGTCACGCTGTATTTTCTAAACCTCTAAATGGTAATAAATTGTTTATTTCTGGTGCAGAAACTTCAAATCATCATGCTGGTTACATGGAAGGCGCTATTTTTGCAGCTGAATCTGTTGTGGCAAAACTCAAGAAACTGCACAACAAGTAGTCAATTATAAATGTCAGTCACCTTACTATCTTCTCCGTTACAAGGTTTTACCGATTTTAGATTCCGAAATGCGTTTCATAAATATTTTGGAGGTATAGATACTTTTTATGCGCCCTACATTCGACTGAATGGTAAAATGGTTATAAAAAATTCGTATCAGAAAGACTTGCAGCCAGATAATAATACCACACTAGAGGTAATACCGCAGGTAATGACGGGCGATGCCGATGAGTTTTTATTTGTCATTAAGTATATTCAAAGTTTAGGTTACAAGGAACTTAACTGGAACTTAGGTTGCCCTTACCCAATGGTAACAAAGCAAGGTATGGGAAGCGGACTCATTTGTAATCCTGAGAAAATTGACCATATTTTAAAACGTGCGCATGAAGAAACAGATGTAGTGGTTTCCATGAAAATGAGAATGGGCTATGAGCACGCAGAAGAGATTTTAGATGTTTTTCCAATTTTAGATAAATATCCGTTAAAGAATATTGCTATTCATGCGCGTATTGGAAAGCAGCTGTACAAAGGCAGTGTAGATTTAGATGCTTTTCAAAAATGTATAGACGGTACTAAACATAAATTATATTATAATGGAGATATTACCACTGTAGCTAAGTTTAAAGAAATGAAAGAGCGCTTTCCTAGCATAGACCATTTTATGATGGGCAGAGGGCTGATTGCCGACCCATTTCTACCTAGTATGATTAAGAACAATACCACCGAATACCCAAAAGACCGTTGGAAGATTTTTTCAGAATTTCACGATACAATCTATCAGCAATATGATGAGGCGTTATCAGGACCAACACCTATAAAAATGAAGATGCGTGGTTTTTGGGAGTATTTTGCACTGTCTACCTCTAATCCACACAAAGCATTCAAAAAGATAAAAAAAGCCAACAATCCCAGAGCATATCAGCAGGCGGTACGTGAGATATTGAATAATGAGTGAGATTTTTCTTATATTGTTGGTTATTACTAACAGCCTTATATGAAAACTAAAACCACCAAATTTTTATTAAAAGTAGTAATGTTTTTTCCAATTTGTTTTGGAGTAATGCTATGGTTTGATAAGTTTGATTTTAATGACTGGGAATTTCAAATTATTGTAGGGTTTGTTGCGGCATTTGGTATAACTTTTTGGCAACTATTTGATTATGAAAAATATAGTGCGATTTCATATGAAGATTTTCTTGAATCTAAGCATAGTTTATGTTTGGAAAATAGCGAAGAAAACTGGCGTCAACTTAATGAATTAATTGAAAATCCTTTAGTAGAATCAGAAATTATAGAAAAAACAGAGGTTAAGCTGAAGTTCCAAATAGAACGAAGATATTCAGATTCAATTCTAACGGTACATAGAACGTCAGATGCTATTATAGTTAGTATTGAAAAAAAGTTCTTTTCCTTTTTACCTGATCGTGCAGATAATTACCGAACTATACAAAAGATAGCAAAAAGTAGCCAGCAAACCCAGAGCATACAAACAAGCGGTACGTGAGATATTGAATTATGAGTAGCGTAACCATTATCTTTGCTACCTTGTTCTAAATATCGCTAGTGAAAGACCTTCTTTTAATAACACCGCCCTTTACTCAATTAAATACTCCGTATCCGGCAACGGCATACATAAAGGGTTTTTTGAATACAAAGGATATTTCTTCTTACCAGTCAGATTTAGGGATTGAGGTTATTTTATCACTCTTCAATAAAAATACATTTCGGCAGCTGTTTGCAATGGCTTATGAGGCAGATGCCATTGTAACTGAAAATACCCAAAGAATATATGCACTTCGTCATGAATATTTAAAAACCTTAGATGCGGTTATTCTTTTTCTACAAGGTAAAAATGATACTTTGGCAAGGCAGTTATGTACTGATAGTTTTTTGCCAAAAGCTTCTAGATTTCAACAATTGGATGATTTGGAATGGGCATTTGGGAATATGGGTATGCAGGATAAAGCCAAGCACTTGGCAACTCTGTATCTAGAGGATCTTTCAGATTTTATAGTAGAATGTATAGATCCCAACTTTGGTTTTAGTAGATATGCAGAACGGCTTGGACGCAGTGCCAATTCTTTTGATGAGTTATATGGTCATTTAGGTAATGACCCAACTTTCATTGATGAATTAACCCTAAATATTTTAAAAAAGCAATTAGAGGAACATACACCCAAACTGGTTTGTTTTTCGGTACCCTTTCCAGGGAACTTATATAGCGCCTTTCGTTGTGCCCAATTTATAAAGACTAATTATCCTGATGTGAAAATTGCCATGGGTGGCGGATTTCCAAATACAGAATTGCGCAGCCTTACCGATGTTCGGGTGTTTGAATTTTTTGATTTTATAACTTTGGATGATGGTGAACTTCCGTTAGAATTGGTGCATCAATATATAGTTCATGGAGAAGGGGAGTTAAAGCGTGCTTTTGTCTTAGAGGATGGTAAAGTTGTATATAAGAATGATAGTTTAAGGCAAGATTATAAGCAACAAGATGTAGGTACACCAGATTATGCTGATCTGCAATTAGAGAATTATATTTCGGTCATTGAAATTGCTAACCCAATGCATAGTCTGTGGAGCGATGGTCGTTGGAATAAGCTTACCATGGCTCATGGTTGTTATTGGGGTAAATGTACCTTTTGCGATATTTCTTTAGATTATATAAAAATCTACGAACCGGTTGCTGCAAGTATGCTGGTAGATCGTGTAGAAACTTTAATTGCCCAAACTGGTGAGTCAGGTTTTCATTTTGTTGATGAAGCGGCGCCACCTTCGTTAATGAAAGCTTTTGCCTTAGAGGTGTTAAAACGAAATTTGACCATTACTTGGTGGACGAACATTCGTTTTGAAAAGAATTTCACTCAAGATTTATGTTATCTATTAAAAGCATCGGGCTGCATTGCGGTCTCTGGTGGTTTGGAAGTTGCATCTGACCGACTTTTAAAACTGATAGATAAAGGCGTAACGGTAGCGCAAGTTGCACAGGTTACTAGAAATTTCACCGAAGCGAACATCATGGTGCATTCGTATTTAATGTACGGCTACCCAACGCAAACCGTTCAAGAAACGGTAGATAGTTTAGAAATGGTAAGGCAGTTATTTGAGTTGGGAATTATACAATCGGGCTTTTGGCATCAATTTGCATTAACGGCGCACAGTCCGGTTGGTTTAGATCCTGAAGAATATGGGGTAATGCCAAATTTAAAAGATATCAGTTTTGCGAACAACGATATAGATTTTAAGGATAAAACCGGTATAGATCACGGTATATTCAGCTTCGGATTAAAGAAATCACTTTTTAATTTTATGCACGGTATCGGTTTTGATATGAGCTTACAAGAATGGTTCGATTTTGATATTCCGCAGTCTACCATATCACCCGATTATATTTATGATTGCCTGCAACAAGAAGTGGTTTTAAAAACAAAACCTACCGCTAAGATTGTTTTTATAGGGCAAATGCCACTAGTGCAAGAACAGGTGAAAAAGAAAAAGGGTAGGTCATGGGAGCAATTACAGTTATATTTTCATTCCACCACAGATGTATACGAAATTACGGTCGATAAACAACAGGGTGAGTGGCTACTGGATAATGTAGAGAAAATAAGTCCAGCCAATACACCAATTACTTTTGCCCAATTAAAGAAAGATTTTGAAATGCAATTTGAGGATTTTGAACTGTTTTGGTATTCAAAACAATTATTGGGATTACGTGAACACGGGCTTTTGGTATTATAAAAAAAGCCACAATGAATAACAAAGTGGCTTTTTTATCCTTAAAAGTTAAATTACGAATAGCTATACGTGTAGCCTACCTCTGTACTATAAGACGCTGATAAAAGAGTGTCTACAAAAATCCATTCAGAAGTTACCTCGGTAGTAGTGAAAGTAGTCATCATAAATCCTCTTCTAGAGGCATCAAAATAGTTAAGACCATCTACTAAGGCAACCATCGCATCTTGAAAACCAGCAATCAATTCTGGGGAGACATTCGTACCTAAGTAAGTTTCAAAACCAGGAGAACTAACTGATGAAGTTGCTAGTTCTATGCCTACTTCTGTACCGTTTTCTGCGGTTAAGGTGTTTTGCCAAGCATTGTGAGTGTCACCAGCAAGTGTTACAATTTTTTTACCATTTAAGGCATTGTAAATAGTTTCACGGTCTATTGGGTAACCGTCCCAAGCATCTAAGTTATATGGAATAACAGACGTTACCCTAGCAATTTCTTCGTCTGTTAACGTAGGGTCATTATTTAATACTCTAAGTTTTATAGTTACCAACTCTGTAAGTATAGTTGCGAAATTATCAGACTCAAAAGCCGTTAACAGTTCTATAGGTACATACATTTTACCCATAAGTACTTGCTGTCCTAATACCTGCCACTTTGCAGTACTACCGTTAATTTCGGAAATAACCCAATCTCTTTGTTCGGCACCTAAAATAGAACGGTTGGGGTCTGATAATGCTGTTTGGAATGCAACAGCGTCAAAACCGGTTGCAGTAAAATAATCTGTGATGCTTAATTGTTTGTCCCTGCCAATTAAACGAGTATCCATCAACACCAGATTTACCAGATTTCCAATATTTACAGATCTGTAGATAAGACTATTGTCATCTGCAGAAATTCTTGAGAATGGTAAAAACTCGCTGTACGCTTGTAAGGCATTTTGCTTTCTTACTTCAAAACTACCTTCGGTAGCTTCATCATGGTTTTCAGCACCTTCTTTATAGGTGTCATTGGCAATTTCGTGATCGTCCCAAACACAGATAAAAGGCTTTTTTTGGTGCGCCAATTGTAAGGATGTATCCGATCTATATTGTTTGTATCGGGTGCGGTAGTCATCCAATGAAATAATCTCTCCCTCTGGTTCATGAGAACGATTTAAAAATGCATTTTCTGCTGTTGAGCCATATCCTCTGGCACCATACTCATAAAAGTAGTCTCCTAAATGAACAATGATATCTGCATCGGAATTTGCCATTGCATCGTACGCATTGAACAAACCTGCTTGGTAGTTAGAACATGAACAAACTGCTAACTTGGCTTGCGTAGCATCGGTGGGTAGTGTAATGGTTTCACCAACCACGGAAATGGAATTATCAGAAGTACTTATAAATCTATAATATAATTTTTGATCAGCTTCCAGCTCGGTCAATTCAATGGCCAAAGTATTGTCCCTAGAGGTTTCAGTTGTTATTTTTCCGGTTCTTAATATGCTGCTAAAATCCGATTGTGTAGAGACTTCCCAGATAATTTCAACATTTGCCGTGGTATAACGTGTCCATATAATTACACCAGAATTACTTGGGTCAAAACTGGCAACCCCGTAACTAAAGTTTTGTACAGTTAATTGCGATTCGTCATATTCAACTTGTACATTGTCATCTTCGCTACAGCTTATAATGTTTGGGGCTAAAATTATTCCCCCGGAAGCCATTAAGGTTTTTTGAATAAAATTTCTTCTGGTGCTTTTCGTCTTTTTCATCTGGTAAATTAGTTTCCTCAAAATTGTTTTAATTCCGATCAATCTATGTTAGTTGAACTTTATGTTTGTGTTATTGAAACTATCGGTAACAATAATGACCTAAGGTCAGTTGGTTTTATAACCGTTCTATATGAATTTCTTAAGTTTGGAGAATAGCTGTAGAAATATGACTCCTAAGATTATTACCCTTAAAGAAAAAAAGTTGATAGGATTATCTGTTGAAATGAGTTTGTTAGATAATAAAACCCCTCAACTTTGGAAAACGTTTAGGCAACGTAGTAAGGAAGTGGATCATAGGGCGTCTGAAGATTTTATATCACTGCAACAATATCCTAGCCATTATTTTGAACGATTTAGCGCTGGTAGCGAATTTGTAAAGTGGGCTTGTGTTGAGGTTGATGAAGTGGACAATATTCCCGAAGGCATGAACATGTTACTATTGGAAACTGGCTTATATGCTGTATTTCATTATACAGGAAGTGCACAAAACGCACCTACTTTCTTTCAATATATTTATGGGGAATGGATTCCTAACTCAGAATATCAATTAGATGATCGCCCACATTTTGAAGTACTTGGGGCTACATACAAAAACAACGATCCCAACTCAGAAGAAGAAGTATGGATTCCTATAAAAGCAAAATGAAACAACCTGAAAAAGCGCCCTGGTATTATCTCTTATTATTAATATTGGCTGGGGAAAGTGTTTTTATTTTGCCGTTTGTGCTACAACGTGTTTTTAGACCTACAGTTTTAAAGGTTTTTGAACTCGATAATGTTTCTTTAGGTCTGTGCTTTTCGGTATACGGTTTTGTAGCGTTGGTCTCATATGTGCTTGGTGGTCCGTTAGCAGATAAATATCAACCAAGAAAGTTAATAGCCATTGCACTTTGGATGACTGCAATGGGCGGTTTGGTATTCGCTACTTTTCCCAACTATATTACGTTACAGGTTCTTTACGGTTTTTGGGGCTTTACTACCATATTTCTCTTTTGGTCTCCCATGATAAAAGCTACCCGTGTTTGGGGCGGTATAAATTCTCAAGGCAGGGCATTCGGGTTTTTAGATGGTGGTAGGGGCTTGGTAGGAGCCTTGTTCGGTACACTTGGGGTAGTGGTATTTTCTTATTTTATGACGACGGATTTGGAAGTCGCTAGTTTGGAAGAGAGCCGTTTTGCTTTTAGATATGTTATTTTAACTTCTGCAGGTATTGTAGCTGTAGTGGGTATTTTGGTATGGTTGTTCATGAAATTACCTGCAGATCAGGAAAAAGAAATTGTCATTGATCGTATTACAGCTTCGCAGATTAAAGAGGTGCTGCGGTTGCCATCGGTTCAATTGTTAATGGTCATTATTCTATGTGCCTATGTGGGTTATAAGATTACGGATATTTTTTCGCTGTATGCTCAAGATGTAATGTTGCTTAATGAAGTTGCCTCAGCGGAAGTTGGTACTGTTTTGTTATTTGCAAGACCGGCAGTAGGGGTGTTGATCGGTATTGTTGCAGATCGATCTAGACCTAGTTTGTTTTTGTTCATAGGTTTTGTAATGGCCTTCATTGGTTCTTTGATTTTTGCTCTAGGAGTAGTTGAAAATGTTTCTTATGCTATGTTCATATTTTCGATTATGATTGTGGCGCTTGGTGTTTACGCCATACGTTCACTGTATTTCGCGGTTATGCAAAGTGGTAGAATCCCTTTGGTTTTAACGGGTACCGCTGTGGGTATTATTTCATTGATAGGCTATACTCCAGATATTTTTGCCGGACCCGCAATGGGGTACTTATTAGATGCATCACCGGGTTTAAAAGGGCATCAACATGTATTTTGGATGTTGGCTGTATTTTCTTTTGTGGGCGGATTGGCAGCTTTTAGATATTTGCAACTTTATGGTAAAAGGTTTTATGGTAATTCCTAAAAATCTTAATCTTTTACTTTCAGCTGTAATCGTCATTATTGCAGGTTTGGTGTATGGCGCCTATCCTACCTATGTTATGCCAGAACTTTTGGGTTTTCAGGTGGTAGATTTAGAATTGAAGAACATGCTGCGTGCCGTAATGGGAATTTATATGGGAGTTGGCCTATATTGGTTATTTGGTGCTTTAAATCCTAAATTTTGGTACGGGGCAACGGTCTGCAATGTGCTTTTTATGGGAGGAATATCATTAGGAAGAATAGTAAGTACATTGTTTGACGGTGTATCCCCTTTGTTTACTCCCGCATTAGTATTAGAATTGTTGTTCTTTGGCTGGGGATTATATAACCTTAAAAAGTATAAGGAATAGTACTTATTTTTTAAAAATCCAGCTTCTTCTTACGTAGCTCAAAATTCTGCCCAAGATATACTTTACGTACCATTTCATCTGCAGCCAGATCTTCTGGAATACCGGATTTTAAAATTCCGCCTTCGAACATTAGGTAAGAACGTTCTGTAATGGCAAGTGTTTCCTGAACATTGTGATCGGTAATGAGTATACCGATGTTTTTGTTCTTTAGTTGCGCTACAATACGTTGTATGTCTTCTACGGCCACGGGGTCTACTCCTGCAAAAGGCTCGTCAAGAAGAATAAACTTTGGATCGGTAGCCAAAGCTCTTGCAATCTCAGTTCTTCTT
Organism: Maribacter sp. UBA3344; assembly: GCF_002362375.1. NCBI lineage: Bacteria > Pseudomonadati > Bacteroidota > Flavobacteriia > Flavobacteriales > Flavobacteriaceae > Maribacter > Maribacter sp. UBA3344. Next base: position 276,551 of record NZ_DERI01000011.1, read on the forward strand.
CGTTCCCCACCAGATAACAAATCGCCACGGTTTTTTCGAATATGCCCCAGACCAAATTCCTCAATGAGCGATTCCATTTTCATGTGCTGCTCTTTCTTGCTTAATTTGGTTAGTTGTAGTACGCTGAGAATGTTCTTTTCTATACTTAGTTTTCTAAATACCGACGCTTCTTGTGCCAAGTACCCAATACCGTTTTGTGCTCTTTTGTACATGGGGAATTTAGTAATCTCCATGTCGTCTAAATAGATACTTCCGCCGTTAGGTTTTATAAGGCCAACAATCATGTAAAAGGATGTGGTTTTACCCGCACCGTTTGGTCCAAGTAGCCCTACGATCTCTCCTTGGTTTACCTCAAGGGAAATTCCTTTAACCACCCTACGGCCTCTGTAGGATTTCATAATATTGTCGGCACGTAACTTCATGTTTTCAAATCTATTGGTTATTGGTCTGTTAGAAAAGTAATTAGGGATTTTTTAACCTTCTTGGTTTTCTAATTCTTCCCAGTATTCATAAGCTCTTCTTAAGTGTGGTATAACAATAGTACCGCCTACCAAAGTAGCTATACTTAAAGTTTCCATGACCTCTTCTTTAGAAACACCTTCTTTGTATGAACTTTCTAAATGATATTTTACACAATCATCACATCGTAACACCGTAGAAGCCACAAGACCTAATAACTCTTTGGTTTTCACATCTAAGGCACCAGCGGCAAAAGCATTGGTGTCTAAATTGAATATACGTTTTACTATTTTATTATTATCGGCCAATAACTTATCGTTCATCTTAGAACGATACGCGTTAAATTCTTCAATTTGATTTGACATTTCTATTTGCTTTTTTTTCTTTTTCAGCTTTTCTTCGTTCTTTTCTCAATACCATAGCAGAAATATAGATACTTACTTGATATAAGATCAATACCGGTATGGCCACTATAATTTGGCTGGCAACGTCTGGCGGAGTTATTACGGCAGATAAGATCAAAACGACCACCAATGCTATTTTTCTATATTTTCTCATTATTTCTGGGGTTACCAGGCCAATTTTGGTCAAAAAGAAAATAATGATCGGTAGTTCAAATAAAACACCACAGGCAATTACAGATGCTCTAACGGTAGATATGTAAGACGCAAGGTCAAATTCATTGGTAACCTCTGAACTTACTTGGTAGGTTCCTAAAAAGTTAATGGATAATGGTGATACCACATAGTACCCGAACAATACACCTAGAAAAAATAAGAAAGATGCTATGAAAATAAAGCCTCTAGAATTTCTTCGTTCTTTTTCGTAAAGTCCCGGACTAATGAATTTCCACATTTCATAAAGAACATAGGGAAAGCCAATAATGAAACCGGCCCAGATCGATGTCCAAATATGTGCGGAAAATTGCCCGGACATTAATCTACTTTGTATGGTAAATGGAAGTTTATCGGCACAAAAAGCCGAGTCAAATCCAAAATACGTTGCGATATCACAAAATAATTTGTAGGTGGGGAAATCCATTTTTTTAGGTCCGAAAATAACCGTGTCAAAAATGAAATCTTTCATTAAAAAGGCAACACTTCCAATAATGACAACTGCCAAAACTGATCTTATTAAATGCCATCTTAATTCTTCTAAATGGTCTAGAAATGACATCTCGTTAGGAGAGGTAGTAGCTTTGGAACTCATTATAAAATACCTTCGTTTATTAAATTATGTAAATGTATAACACCAATGTAGGTATCATTATCCATGGCCAACAGTTGTGAGATTCCCTTTTTCTGCATTTGCTCTAATGCTTTTATGGCTAAAGTATTGGCAGATATTGTTTTAGGGTTGGTGGTCATGATATCTTTGGCGGTCAATCCTTTTATATTATCATACTTGTTTAGCATTCGTCTTATGTCGCCATCGGTAACAATACCAACAACTTTTTCTCTATCAAGTACGGCAGTGACCCCTAACATTTTTTTAGAAATTTCAACAATAACCTTTTTGACATCTTCGTCTTGTTGTACGCTTGGCACTTGATTTTTGCTCACAAGGTCAGAAACTCTTAGGTAAAGTCTTTTTCCCAATGACCCGCCAGGGTGATATTTTGCAAAGTCAGAACTGGTAAATCCCTTAATTTCCAATAGAACTATGGCCAAGGCATCTCCCATTACCAATTGTGCGGTAGTGCTTGTTGTAGGAGCCAAACCATTTGGGCAAGCCTCTTTTTCTACATGGGTATTTAAAATATAATCTGCCTGCTTTGCTAAAAAAGAATCGGTATTACCGGTCATTGCAATTAATTTGTTTGTACCTCTTTTTATGAGCGGTACCAACATCTTGATTTCGGGTGTGTTTCCACTGTTAGAAATGCAGATGACTACGTCATTATCCTGTACGGTTCCCAAATCTCCATGAATGGCGTCGCCAGCATGCATAAAAATTGCGGGAGTACCTGTAGAATTCAAGGTAGCTACAATTTTAGTGGCAATGATGGCACTCTTGCCAATACCAGAGATTATAACACGGCCTTTTGCCTGGATAATGCAGTTTACGATACTGGCAAAATCGTCGGTCAAAAGAGATGAAAGTTGTGCTATAGCATCACGCTCAGTTTCAATGGTTTTTTTCGCTAAGCCAATAATGGTGTCCGTTGCAATCAATCTATTATTCAAATTATGGATTGTATTCCTAAAAGAATGTATTATCTTTAAGATGACAAAATTAAACAAACTTAATTTTAAATGCCGATTATCGCATAATAATTTAGAAACGCCAAGCTTGGCAAAAGATTAATTTTGTTCGCTTATAGATTTTTAAAGTAAGTAGTGTCCCCTTAAATGTAAAATGTGACAGACAGTAAAGAATTTGACAATATCGATTTACATTCCTCATTAAAAAAATATTTTGGGTTTTCTCAGTTTAAAGGACTTCAAGAAGAGGTAATTAAAAATGTTTTAAGACAGAATAATACGTTTGTAATTATGCCTACCGGCGGTGGTAAATCGCTTTGCTACCAATTACCTGCGTTAATGCAAGAAGGTACCGCAATTATTGTATCTCCACTTATTGCTTTAATGAAGAATCAAGTAGATGCCATACGTGGTGTATCTTCTGAGAACGGAATAGCACATGTGCTCAACTCATCATTGAACAAAGGTGAAATAAAACAGGTAAAGCAAGATATCACCAACGGCGTTACCAAACTTTTATATGTTGCTCCAGAGTCATTGACAAAAGAAGAGAATGTAGAGTTTTTACGCTCGGTTACTATTTCTTTTGTAGCGGTAGACGAAGCACATTGTATCTCTGAATGGGGGCATGATTTTAGACCTGAGTATAGAAACCTAAAATCTATTGTTGAACGTTTGGGCGATAATATTCCTATTATAGGACTTACCGCAACGGCTACACCTAAAGTGCAGGAAGACATCATAAAGAATTTAGGAATTGGTGGAGCCACTTTGTTCAAGGCATCTTTCAATAGACCCAATTTGTTTTATGAGGTACGTACCAAAACCGAGAATATTGAGGCGGATATCATTCGTTTTGTAAAACAAAATTCAGGTAAATCCGGTATTATATATTGTCTAAGCCGAAAAAAGGTAGAAGAATTGGCTCAGGTTTTACAAGTAAATGGTGTAAGTGCCGTGCCGTATCACGCTGGTTTTGATGCTAAAACTAGATCTAAATACCAAGATATGTTCTTGATGGAAGATGTAGACGTGGTTGTGGCCACTATTGCTTTTGGTATGGGTATAGATAAGCCAGATGTTCGTTTTGTTATTCATCATGATATTCCAAAAAGTATAGAGAGTTATTACCAAGAAACGGGTAGGGCGGGCCGTGATGGTGGCGAAGGTCATTGTTTGGCATATTACTCTTATAAGGATATAGAGAAACTTGAGAAATTTATGTCCGGTAAACCGGTAGCAGAGCAAGAGATAGGAAATGCGCTGTTGCAAGAAGTTGTAGCCTATGCAGAAACCTCTATGTCTAGACGTAAGTTTATGCTTCATTATTTTGGTGAGGAATTCGACGAGGTTAACGGTGAAGGGGCAGATATGGATGACAACACCAGAAACCCAAAAGAAAAAGAAGAGGCTAAGGATGGTGTAGAAAAGCTATTAAAAGTGGTGACCGGAACTAGTGAAAAGTTTAAATCAAAGGAAATTGTAAATACCTTAAGGGGTAAGACCAATGCAATAATATCATCTCACAAAACCAATGAAAAGGAATTTTTTGGTATTGGTTCTGATAAAGATAAGGGGTATTGGATGGCCTTAATACGCCAAACATTGGTTGCGGGACTTTTGAGAAAAGAAATAGAGCAATACGGTGTACTTCATGTAACTGATAGTGGTAAGGAGTTTTTAAAGAAACCTTCTTCTTTCATGATGACCAAAGATCATGTGTACAATGCCGAAAATGATAATGCTATTGTAGGAGCTGCTAAATCTGGCGGAATTGCAGATGAGAAACTTTTAAAACAATTAAAAGATCTTAGAAAAGGTCAAGCAAAGAAATTGGGAGTACCGCCGTTTGTGGTCTTTCAAGATCCTTCTCTAGAAGATATGGCCCTTAAATATCCTATTTCCCATGAAGAGTTGCTTAATGTTCATGGTGTAGGTGAAGGTAAGGCCAAAAAATATGGAAAGCCTTTTATCGCTTTTATTAATACATACGTTTCTGAAAATGAAATTATAAGGCCAGATGATCTTGTGGTAAAGAGTACCGGTGCAAATTCTGCTCTAAAATTGTATGTGATACAGAATGTTGATAGAAAATTGCCTTTATCAGATATTGCATCGGCAAAAGGACTTGAAATACCTGAGTTGATCAAGGAAATGGAGCAGATCGTCTATAGCGGAACAAAGTTGAATTTAAACTATTGGATCGATGAGATTTTAGACGAAGATCAACAAGAAGAAATACATGATTATTTCTTAGAGGCCGATAGTGATAATCTTGAAGAAGCCATGACAGAGTTTGATGGCGAGTATGAGGAAGAAGAACTACGTTTGTATAGATTGAAGTTTATTAGTGAAGTGGCTAATTAATGTAATTGTCGCTTATAAAATTAAAATTCCCTTTGATTTTCTTTATTGAAAAACTAAAGGGAATTTTTTTCAAACCCACTTGAAACGACTTTTAACGGGCGGCAGCCGCGCCGTTGTCTATTTTTCCTCTACGTAATTGTCGTTGTATTTTTCTAATGGCAGATTCAATAGATTTTTCTGGTTCTATAATATTGTATTCGCCCCAAAAGTCTGGATCGGCAAAACCTAGTGCTTCGTCACTTAATATGATAGAAGATTTCATTCTATCCTTTGACCTGGGTATGGCGTTGGTCAAGTTTTGTTCCCAATCCGTCACGGCCATTTCACAACTCATACTATACACTGAATTGAATAGTCTTTTATCCCAGTTGACTTTAAATTCAAGAAGAACATTGCTGTAACCATAATACCATTTTCCGTTCTTTTCCCTGTAATCTACGCGGTAAGATACTTCTGTTGGCCAGACCTCTGCATTTTTTGGTTTCTTACGAACAAACATTTGAGAAGCAAGGCGCTTATCGGTAATGTTCAAAGAGTAAATGGCACTGGTTAGAATTTTATTTTCGGCATCTATATATAATTTCCCTTCATATAACGGATCAATAATTTCTGGCTTTTGCTTAAAGTCTATTACATAAATAAGTTGGTCGTTTACTCGCGTAGAAGTATCAAAAGAGAAATCATAATAGTTTAATGTTTCTGGGGTAAATATATATTTAGGGTATTTGACCATGTCCACGAACAAAGTATTGAACGGTCCACCTTGTAATTTTAAGGCAACGGTATCAAGTTTTGAATAATCAGTGCTTTTACGAGCCTTGTATAATTCAAGGGCATCTGTTCTATTAGAGGAGTATGGTGTTTTGTAAACGTTTACAACAGCTTCTGAAAGACTTACATTTGTTCTTCTTTTTTTTATGGTTTCCCTATAGAATGCTGTCATCACCGTATTTTCATCTAAGTAATTGCTCCCTTTTTTGTCTAAGGTCTCTTTTACTAAGGCTTCGGCATCGTTAGGGGCATCTATTTGTGCTTCGGATAATGCCATAACAAACTCTTCCATAAAGATTTTGTTCTTCTCCGGTTGTAGATCGGCTATATTCAATTGCTTGGTCTTGTAACCTAAGAAGGCAATAGTTAAGCTGTTTCCTTTAAATTCATTGGGTACTTTTAAAGAAAATTGACCCTCTGAATTTGTAATGGTGGTGACATTGGTATTGTCAACCGTTAGCGTGGCAAATACCAACGCTTTCTTGCTGTCAGCGTCTAAGACTTCTCCTGTATACTCAGTGAAATTAGTGTTTTGGGCCGCCATTGATTCGGTTCCTAATCCCAAGCAGCATAAAAGAATTAAAACATAGTAAACGCTAAGAGGCTTTTTAATATTGAAGTTGTAAGTTGACATGGTGCAAATTTTTTACTTAAAATAATGATTTTTAGTGAATTAAGCTAATTATTTAACCATTATTCATTTTGTTGATGTGGAATTTTTGGAGTTATGGGAACAGACTTTATTTTTTTCCATCAAACGTTTTTGAAGAAGTGCTTACCAATCTATTGATCTCTTTTAATTCCTCTTCGGTTAAATCTCTCCACTTTCCAACGGGTACATCTAGTTGAACATTCATGATCCTAATACGTTTCAGCTTTTTTACCCGATAATCCAAATATTCGCACATACGCCTAATTTGTCTATTAAGACCTTGGGTCAATATGATCCTGAATTGATAAGTGCTAACTTCATACACCTCACACTCTCTGGTTACTTGGTCAAGAATAGGAATGCCTTTTCGCATTCTGTTCAGAAAATCGATCGTTATCGGTTTGTCTACCGTTACCAAATACTCTTTTTCGTGATTGTTACGGGCACGTAAAATCTTATTTACAATGTCGCCGTCATCGGTTAGAAAAATAAGTCCTTCACTGGGTTTGTCCAATCTACCTATTGGGAATATACGCTTAGGGTAATTTATAAAATCAATTATGTTGTCCTTTTCTACACCGGTGTCGGTAGTGCAAACAATACCTACAGGTTTGTTGAATGCTAAATAGGTTGACTTGCCTTTGGGTTCCTTGATCAGTTCCCCATCTACTTTTACGATATCTCCAACAGAAATTTTGGTTCCCATTTCCGGTACTTGACCGTTAATGGTCACCCTACCTTGTTCTATAAGTTTATCTGCAGCCCTTCGTGAACAAAAACCCGCTTCACTTAAGTATTTGTTAATTCTGGTTTTACCGGCATTATCTTGCATAATCAACTTCTTGTTTCTATTATTTTTTTCTCTGTAGTTCTTGTTGATATATTTCGCGCCCTAATTGCGCTAAAAATGGAATGCCTATTTCATCATACTCATATACATCATCATTGAATATACCATCTTTATTGACCAATATAGTGGCTGTCAATAGAAAATCTATATTATTTTTTGAGTCCTTAATGTAAGCGCAATCGGTTAATGTTCCATAGGCAAACCCAACTTTGTTATATATTTTGATATGTTCTGGTATATCATCTTTAGAGTCGCCAAAAAGAAAAAACTTACAGTAGCTATCGTAATATTCTTTTTTGTCATAACCCATTTCTTTTGGTACTGTGTGCATAGCATTTAACAGGTGATTGCGCTGCTCTTTGTTTAAACGAAATTGTTCATTTAAATTAAAATTCTCTGGAAAAATAATTCGCTTTAATAGGTTATGCTGAGCAGATAAAGGATAATAGTTTTTTTGCTTAAAGCTAAATGGCTCGTTAATATATTCATCATTTTCATAATATCCTCTTCCCTTTTCTATTTCAAACAATGCTAAAGGTTTTGGCGTTTTGTTTAAAATGGGTTGTGTTATACCGGTGGTAGAATCATTAAGGTAAATAATGATGGGTTTTGTTCTTAAATCTTCTGAATGAAAACCAAGTCTATGTGAGAGCCTAACAGGAGCTATGTCTTTATTTTTTAAACTTTGGTTGATGGTTTCAAAACCTAAAAATTCTATTAACCTATTATTGGCTAAATTATCACTGACGGCAAATATCTCATTGACATCATCTGCAACGGTACTTTCAATAGTGTCACCTTCTATGTAATATTTGGTGTGTATGGTAAGGGTGTCGGTCTGGTTTATTTTTTCCATTGCCAAAACTGCGGTTGGAAATTTTACCGTACTGGCCGGATAAAAGTATACACTGTCACTTACCTGAAAATCATAGTCCGTAAATAGCACACTGTCATTTCTTCTATCAATTTGGGTGTACCTAATTTGAACCTGATATTTCTTAATACTGTCCATCACCCTTTTAATACTAATGTCTTTTGAACCTAAGGCCGTCTCAAGAAAATTTGGATTTTGTTGCTCGGTGGTGCAAGAAACTAGTATGAAGCAGCAAATGAAAAGTAAACAATGTTTCATGTAATAATTGTCAGGTTAAGGTGTGTAGACTTCACCTCTGTGCGGTTTTAATAAATCTCTTACCTTGATCATTTCGTTTTCTTCAACGACCATGAAGGCTATGCTGTACATGTCATTGATTTCTTTAAAACCGGTAATGTTAAGTGCGGTCTTTTCTAGTGCTATAAATTCATTGAGGTGCTTAACATGGTGCTCTGCGGTCTTAAGTGCCGTAGGACCTCTGAAATCCCAAATTAGTTTTATTTGTCGGTTCAAAAATGTCTTGTATTGGTTTATAAAATAAGTAAGCAAATTTACCGAAAAAACCTTAGCCCGTTTACTATTTAAAGGTGGATTGCAATTTTTAAAATAGCTGTGCTAATTGATTATTAGGTATTTGTTTATATTGTAACTCCCAAAAAAAGGTGTTAAGTAAATCATTAAGCACTTGCACACGATTTGGTAATTGCTATTTTTGCTCGATGTTTTCTAAGAAATCTAAATTATTGTTCAGCAGGTTTTGCCTTTTACTTGGTATAGGTCTTATTGCTATTGTCTATACCTCATGTGAAGGTATGTTTAAAAAAGAGGAAGAAAGAAAGGCTATTGCTAGAGTAGGCGAGTCCTTTTTATATAAAGAAGACCTTGCTCCACTGATTACGGAAAATATGTCAAAGGCAGATAGCGCATCATTCGCTACAAATTATATTAATAACTGGGCGTCTAAACAATTACTGCTGTCCAAGGCCAAAATAAATTTATCCGAAGAAAAACTTGCGGAATACAATGCTCTGGTAGATGACTATAGAACCGAGCTCTATACTAGTGTGTATAAAGAAGCTTTGGTAGCCCAAGCAACGGATTCGCTAATAACATCGGAACAACTTCAAGCTTTTTACGAGCGCGCCAAAGAGAATTTTAAACTAAAGGAACCTATTGCCAGAATTAGATTTGTAGCCTTGCCCAAAGGATTTTTGGATAAAGATGAAGTTGGTAAGCGTTTAAAAAGATTTAAAGAAGATGACCTACGTTATTTAGATTCTATTGGGGTTCAGTTTAATAAACTGAATTTTAACGATTCAATTTGGGTTAGAAATACAAGAATATTCGAAGAAATACCTCCAATTACCGCAGAGAATGCCAATAGGTACTTAAAAAATTCACAATTTTTTGAATTAGAGGATTCAATCGGGGTATATTTGGGAAAAATAGTAGAGACAAAGGATATTAATGAAATTGCTCCGTTGTCATTTATTAAGCCTACCATAGAACAAGTTTTATTAAGCCGTAGAAAGATGGACTACCTACGCAAACTAGAAACTGAATTATTAGATGAAGCAATCAAGGATAATGAATTTGAAGTTTTCGAAAACAAAAAATAGTATTTACATAGGGGCATTGCTGCTTTCCGGTTTTGCTATCGCGCAAGATTCAATACCAAATGCAGAGGCAGATCAAGCCCAAGCAATGGAAGCTGCTGCGGAAGCCGTTACAGTAAAAAAAGATTCGTCAAACAATTTTAAGAGAATTAAATTAGATGGTATTGCCGCTGTTGTGGGTGACTATGTAATATTGGATTCTGATATTGAAAAAACGCTGATCGATCTTAAAAGTCAAGGTGCTTCCACTGAAGATATTACCCACTGCGGACTTTTAGGTAAGTTAATGGAAGATAGGTTGTATGCCAACCAAGCCGTTCAAGATAGTATTCTGGTCTCTGATGATGAAGTAAATGCTACTGGCGACCGCCAATTACAATCGTTGGTGCAGCAGATCGGATCTATGGACAAGGTATTAAAATACTACAAGAAAACGGACGAGGCTAGTTTTAGGGAAGAGCTTTATAAGATCAATAAGTTGCGTATGTTATCTGAGCGTATGCAGCAAGATATCATTAAGGAAATTGAAATTACACCGGAAGAAGTTCGTCAATTCTTTAATAAAATTCCTGAAGATGAACGACCTGTATTTGGCGCTGAGTTAGAAATTGCACAAATTACCAAAGAGCCAGAGCCTTCTGAGGAAGAGAAGCAAAAGGTGATTGATAAGCTAAACCAGATTAAGGCAGATGTGGAGGATAATGATGCTAGCTTTAGTGTAAAAGCTATTCTATATTCTCAAGATCCAGGGTCTAAATCAAAAGGTGGTTTCTACAGTATTACAAAAGATACCGGTTTTGACAAGAAGTTTAAGGATGTGGCCTTTAGTTTAAAAGAAGGTGAAGTTTCTGAGCCTTTTGAAACGGTTTTTGGCTATCATATTATTTACATAGAAAAAATTAGAGGTCAAGAATTGGATTTGAGACATATATTGATCCAGCCAGAAATATCTCAAAATGTGTTGGATGAAGCTAAGGCTGAATTAGACACTATTCGTAAAAAGATTATGGATGGGGAATTTACATTTGCTGAAGCTGCATTGAATTTTTCTGACGAAAAGGAAACAAAATTTGATGGCGGACTTTTACGTAATCCTATAAATTTCGATTCTAAGTTTGAGCTTACAAAAATGGATCCTACCTTGTACAATCAGGTTCAAAATTTAAAGGATAATGAAATAACGTATCCGGTATTGGAAGAAGATCCAAGAGGAGGTGCACCTAAATATAAAATCTTAAAGATTACCAATAGGTTTGATGAGCACGTAGCGGATTTCTCAAAGGATTATACAAAGATTCAAGAGCTGGCACTTACCGAGAAAAAGTACAATGCCATTAAAAAATGGATGGACGAGCATATTAAAGATACCTACATCAGCGTTAATGACGAGAACAAAGATTGTGATTTCGCTAATAATTGGGTAAAAAAGTAATATATGTCAGACGTTGCAGCAATTGAACGCCTAGTAGTAAAACATGCTGAGCTTAAAAAAGAAATAGCCAAGGTCATTATTGGTCAAGATGAGGTTATTGAACAAATTCTGCTTTCAATTTACACAGGAGGGCATTCATTGCTGATAGGAGTGCCAGGGCTGGCCAAAACTTTAATGGTGAATACCATTGCCCAAGCATTAGGACTAGACTTTAAAAGAATACAATTTACGCCAGATTTAATGCCAAGTGACATTCTTGGTAGTGAGGTTCTAGATCAGAACAGAAGTTTTAAATTTCTTAAAGGCCCTATTTTTTCCAATATTATTTTGGCGGATGAAATCAACAGAACTCCACCAAAGACCCAAGCAGCACTTTTAGAGGCAATGCAAGAGAGAGCTGTGACCATTGCCGGTCATCAGCATAAATTGGAACTGCCATATTTTGTTTTAGCTACGCAAAACCCAATTGAACAAGAAGGTACCTACCCTTTGCCGGAAGCACAGTTAGACCGTTTTATGTTCGCGATAGAATTAAAATACCCTTCTATAGCAGAGGAAATTAAAGTGGTGAAAAATACTACTTCGAACACTAAGCAGGTGATCAATGCGCTTTTTAACGCTAAAGATATCATTGCTATTCAAGAATTGGTGCGCAGAATTCCTGTTGCGGATAATGTAGTGGAATATGCTGTAAAGTTGGTAAATAGTACAAGGCCTAATCTGGAAACAGCATCAGAATATGTAAAACAATATTTAGATTGGGGTGCAGGGCCAAGAGCCTCTCAAAACCTTATTCTTGGAGCTAAGGCCAATGCGGCCATTCATGGTAAATTCTCACCAGATATAGAAGATGTGCATGCCGTTGTTAAAGGAATTTTACGCCATCGTATCATTAAAAATTATAAAGCAGAGGCAGAAGGTATCACTGAAGAGGATATTATTGATAAGCTGCTTTAAAAAAAATCCACCTTTTTCTGCACTTTTTCAAGGATATGAACATTTTTGATATGAAAAATGTTTGATATCTATCTACTTTTTAAAGGATTTGAGAAAAAGTAGGCAATCATACTTATTTAGTTTTAAATGCGTTCTTTATTACGTAATTTTACGAAATTGCGTTAACTTAAATGAACTAGCAGATGACATTTGATTTTGATACCATTAGAAGACCAAGTAATATTCTAATCGAATAAAACATTCAACAATCAATTAATCTGTCCATTTGTAGTAATAGTGTTCTTATTTTCCACAAATCTTCAGAGAAAATTATGAAGTCGCTATTTCACTATTATATCCAATTAAATATACAAATCACTTATTAATGAGCATTTATAAAGATTACCTTAAGGAGATTGAAGAACGTAAAAGTCAAGGTCTTCATCCAAAGCCGATAGATGGCGCTGATTTACTTAGCAAGATTATTGAACAAATTAAAGATGTAGATAATGAGTATAGAGAAGATTCTCTAAATTTCTTTATTTATAATGTGTTACCTGGTACTACTAGTGCTGCAGGTGTAAAGGCAGAATTTCTTAAAGAGATTGTCGTTGGTGAGTCTGTCGTGAAGGAAATTACGCCGGCTTTTGCATTGGAGCAGTTGTCGCATATGAAAGGCGGTCCGTCTATTAAGGTATTGTTAGATGTTGCTTTAGGTGATAACAAAGAATTGGCGTTGCAAGCCGCAAAAGTTTTAAAGACACAGGTGTTTTTATATGAGGCGGATACTGATCGTCTAGAAGAAGCACTTAAAAACGGAAGTGAAATAGCTAAAGATATTATTGAAAGCTATGCACAAGCCGAGTTTTTTACGAAACTACCGGAGATTGAAGAAGAAATAGAGGTGGTGACCTACATTGCCGGTGTTGGTGATATTTCAACCGATTTGCTTTCTCCAGGGGGTGATGCACATTCAAGATCTGATCGAGAATTGCATGGTCAATGTATTTTTGAGCATAACAAAGAAATGCAAAAAGAGGTGCTTGAACTAAAAGAAAAGCACCCTGACAAACGTGTAATGCTTATTGCTGAAAAAGGAACAATGGGTGTTGGTTCTTCAAGAATGTCCGGTGTAAACAATGTTGCATTGTGGACTGGTATTTCCTCAAGCCCATATGTACCATTTATCAATATTGCCCCGGTAATTGCGGGAACTAATGGTATTGCTCCAATTTTCTTAACAACCGTTGGTGTAACCGGAGGTATAGGATTGGATCTTAAAAACTGGGTACAGCAAAAAGATGAAAATGGTAACACTATTGTTGATGAAGACGGTGAACCAATTTTAAAACAGATGTATTCTGTTGCCACGGGTACTGTCTTGACCATAAATACAAAAGAGAAAAAATTGTATCATGGTAAAGTTGAGTTGAAGGATATTTCTGCAGCATTTACACCACAGAAGATGGAGTTCATGAAAGCAGGTGGTTCTTATGCTGTAGTTTTTGGAAAGAAACTACAAACTTTTGCCTGTAAGGTATTGGGTATAGATGTACCTCAAGTATATGCACCTTCAAAAGAGGTTTCTATTGAAGGACAAGGATTGACCGCGGTAGAGAAAATATTCAATAAGAATGCAGTGGGTACTTCTGGAGCTACTTTGCATGCGGGATCATATGTTCGTGCAGAAGTAAATATCGTAGGTTCTCAAGATACCACTGGTTTAATGACATCGCAAGAATTGGAAATGATGGCTGCCACCGTAATTTCTCCAATTGTTGATGGTGCATATCAATCAGGTTGCCATACGGCATCTGTTTGGGATGATAAATCAAAAGCCAACATTCCTAGGCTTATGAAGTTTATGAACGACTTTGGCTTAATTACAGGTCGTGATCCAAAAGGGGTGTATTTTCCAATGACGGATGTAATTCATAAAGTATTAAATGATATCACCGTGGGTGATTGGGATATTATTATTGGTGGAGATTCTCACACCCGTATGTCTAAAGGTGTAGCTTTTGGTGCTGATTCTGGTACCGTTGCTTTGGCATTGGCTACTGGTGAGGCTTCCATGCCTATTCCTGAGTCGGTAAAAGTTACCTTTAAAGGGCAAATGAAGTCTTACATGGATTTTCGTGATGTAGTTCATGCGACACAACAACAAATGTTAAAGCAGTTTGGTGGTGAAAACGTATTTCAAGGTCGTGTAATCGAGGTTCATATTGGTACTTTAACAGCTGATCAAGCATTTACCTTTACTGATTGGACAGCAGAGATGAAGGCTAAGGCATCTATCTGTATCTCTGAAGATGAGACATTGATAGAATCTCTTGAAATTGCCAAAGGCCGTATTCAGATTATGATTGATAAAGGCATGGATAATGCTAAGCAAGTTTTAAAAGGACTTGTAGAAAAAGCGGAAACCAGAATTACTGAGCTTAAAACCGGTATTAGACCATCATTACGACCAGATGCCAATGCTAAGTATCATGCAGAAGTTATTATCGATTTAGATGAGATAGCTGAACCAATGATTGCTGATCCAGATGTAAATAACGAAGATGTTTCCAAGCGTTATACGCATGATACTATTAGACCTTTATCTTACTATGGTGGAACCAAAAAGGTGGACCTAGGTTTTGTAGGGTCTTGTATGGTGCATAAGGGCGATATGAAAATTTTGGCTCAAATGTTGAAAAATATTGAGGCACAACAAGGCAAAGTAACCTTCCAGGCGCCATTAGTTGTAGCACCACCAACATATAATATTGTAGACGAGTTAAAAGAAGAAGGTGATTGGGAAGTACTTCAAAAGTATTCAGGATTTGAATTTGATGATAGTGCGCCTAAAGGTTTGGCACGTACTAAGTATGAAAACATGCTTTATCTAGAAAGACCAGGCTGTAACCTTTGTATGGGTAACCAAGAAAAAGCAGAGCCAGGAGACACGGTTATGGCTACATCAACTCGTTTGTTCCAAGGAAGGGTCGTAAAAGATTCTGGTGAGAAAAAAGGAGAATCTTTATTGTCTTCTACCCCTGTAGTGGTGCTATCTACCATTTTAGGAAGAACGCCAACCATGGCAGAATATGAAGCAGCAGTAGACGGTATTGTATTAACGAAGTTTAAGCCATCAACAAAACAGTTGGTGAGATAATACATTGTATATAGCACAATGGAAAGCCTGGGCATGTTTGCTCGGGCTTTTTTTCTTCCATTTTTTATAATCATTCTTAATTTCATATGCGCTCTTAAATTCAACGTACATTTCGTATCTTGTACGGATAAGATAGATTAACAATTTTATAAATAAATTTTATGGCTTTTGACATAGATATGATTAAGAAGGTTTATGCTTCCATGGCGGAACGTGTAGACAAAGCAAGAGAGGTAGTGGGAAAACCACTTACTCTTTCAGAAAAGATTTTGTATTCTCATTTATGGGATGGTAGCCCTACTGAAGCATTTACCAGAGGAAAGGACTATGTAGATTTTGCTCCTGATCGTATTGCTTGTCAAGATGCTACGGCACAAATGGCGTTATTGCAATTTATGCAAGCTGGGAAGCCAAAAGTTGCAGTGCCTACTACAGTGCACTGTGATCACTTGATCCAGGCTAAAAGTGGGGCAACTGCAGATTTAAAATCTGCCAATTCCACAAGTGCCGAAGTTTTTGACTTTCTTGAGTCTGTTTCAAATAAATATGGAATAGGTTTCTGGAAACCGGGTGCAGGTATTATTCACCAAGTGGTTTTGGAAAATTATGCTTTCCCTGGTGGTATGATGATCGGTACCGATTCTCACACCGTGAACGCAGGTGGTTTAGGTATGGTCGCTATTGGTGTAGGTGGAGCAGATGCTGTTGACGTTATGGCGGGTATGGCTTGGGAACTTAAATTCCCAAAATTGATCGGTGTAAAATTGACCGGTAATATTTCTGGTTGGACCGCTCCTAAAGATGTTATTTTAAAAGTTGCCGAAATACTAACCGTAAAAGGTGGTACCGGAGCTATAGTTGAATATTTTGGTGAAGGAGCCAAAAATCTTTCCTGTACCGGTAAAGGTACCATTTGTAATATGGGGGCTGAAATAGGTGCTACCACGTCTACTTTTGGCTATGATGAGTCTATGGAGCGCTATTTAAGGGCTACGGATAGAGCTGATATTGCAGATGCCGCTAATAAGGTAAAAGAACATTTAACTGCAGATGCTGAGGTGTATGCAAATCCAGAACAATATTTTGATGAGGTAATCGAAATTAACCTTTCTGAATTGACTCCGTTATTGAATGGACCATTTACACCTGATCTTTCTACAAAAGTGGGTAGTGATATGACAGAAAAGGCTACATCTAATGAATGGCCGTTGGCTGTGGAGTGGGGGCTTATTGGTTCTTGTACCAACTCCTCTTATGAAGATTTGTCCAGAGCTTCTTCAATTGCGCAACAAGCTATTGACAAAGGATTAAAAATGAAAGCGGAATTAGGGATCAATCCTGGTTCTGAGCAAGTAAGATATACGGCAGATAGAGATGGTATTCTTGGAATTTTCGAGAAATTGGATGCTAAAATTTTCACGAACGCTTGTGGACCATGTATTGGACAGTGGGCGCGTTATAGCGATCCTAAAAATGCACCAAAGAACAGTATTGTACACTCATTTAATAGAAACTTTGCCAAAAGAGCGGATGGTAACCCTAACACGCATGCCTTTGTTGCATCGCCTGAGGTAACTGCTGCAATAGCTATTTCCGGTAGGTTGGATTTTAATCCAATGACCGATAAGTTGATCAACGAAAAAGGTGAAGAGGTGATGTTCGATGAGCCAACTGGTTGGGAACTTCCTCCAAAAGGTTTTGAGGTAGAGGACGCTGGTTATCTGGCTCCAAAAGAAGATGGATCTAGTGTTACCGTAAAAGTCGCTTCAGATTCAGAAAGATTGCAATTATTGGAACCGTTTACTCCTATTAAGGATGAAAGCTTAATGGGTGCAAAATTGTTGATCAAAGCTTTTGGGAAATGTACTACAGACCATATATCTATGGCAGGACCGTGGTTGCGTTTCCGTGGTCATTTAGATAATATCTCTAACAACTGTTTAATTGGTGCCGTTAACGCGTTTGGAAAGAAAACCAATATGGTCAAAAATCAATTGACCGGTGAGTATGGAGGTGTTCCAGATACGGCACGAGCATACAAAGCGGCAGGTGTAAGAAGTATTGTAGTTGGTGATCATAATTATGGAGAAGGATCTTCACGTGAACACGCTGCTATGGAGCCTCGCCATTTAGGTGTAGCTGCGGTAATCGTGAAATCATTTGCACGTATTCATGAAACAAACCTTAAAAAACAAGGTATGCTAGGCTTAACATTTGCAAATGAAAATGATTACGACCTAATTCAAGAAGACGATACTTTCAATTTTATTGATATTGCGGATTTTGCGCCAGATAAGCCTTTAACAGTGGAAATAGTGCATGCTGATGGTAGTAAAGATGTAATTAAAGTAAACCATACGTATAATGACGCACAGATTGGTTGGTATAGAGAAGGTTCAGCTTTAAATGTGATTAAGAGAGAAAACGCCTCTTAATACAACCTTTTAAAATTTATAAGGAAAACTCCTGATATTATTCAGGAGTTTTTTAGTTTTGACCCCTAGCTTACTTTTATGAAGAGACAAACGGTTTTTACCTTATTGATCATTGCATTCGTGCTTTCTTTTTTTGTGACACCCTTGGGTGATTATAGCAAAATTATGCTCAACAGGTTTTTTGCCACTTCACCAACCATAATTAAACCAGAAAAAAGAGGTAAGATTACTGACTATGACTGGAAGCTTAAAGATGAAAATTGGAAGTTTTTTAATTTTGATGAGGCAAAAGGAAAAGTAGTATTTATTACATTCTGGACATCGTGGCACATGCCTTCTCAAGCACAATTAAAAGATGTGCAATACTTGTATGATACGTATGGCGATAAGATGAAATTCTACGTGATTACGAATGAGGAAAGAGCCCCTGTAGATTTATTTATGGAAGAACAAGGTTATACATTTCCGGTAACCTACCAAATTATTGGTGAGCCTAGTCCTATAGGCTTATTAAAGCCACCCGGGTCATATCTAATTGATAAAAATGGAGCTATCGTTATACATCAAAATGCAATTGCAGATTGGGATAATGATAAGATAGATAAGTTATTAAATAAGTTAATTGAGGAATAACCAATTACTTTTTAAAGTACTTAAAGGGAACAAATAGCATTCCAAAACATTCACCATCACCTTTGCCTAAGTGTTTATGATGCATTTTATGTGCTCTTCTAACACCTCTACTGTACCAGTTATTGGCATTTCTAAACAACTTAAAACGTTGATGTATAAAAATGTCATGCACTAAAAAGTAAGCAATACCATAGGCCAGAATTCCAAACCCCAATGGGTAGCCATACCAAAAACCTGTAGTGCCTGAATAAAACAATGACATACTTACAATGGCATAGAAAATAAAGAACAGGTCATTTCTCTCGAACCAAGAGTCATGATCTTTTTTATGATGATCTTTATGTAAACTCCAAAGAAATCCGTGCATTACATATTTGTGGGTAAACCACGCCATGAATTCCATAAATAGAAAAGTGCCTAAAAAAATCAATATCCAAATAACAATATCCATTACACTAAGTTCATTTTAAATTTAACGTATGAACGGGCCAATAGTCCAAATTTCTGGTAATTAGGCACCCTAATACGTGCATTCTTTATTTCTAGAGAGGGAGTGCCCTGTAGTTTTTTGAGTAGCTTAAAATAATATTTGTAAGCGGTATAAACACCAAATTTTGCTTCAGCTGGCAGCCCTACAATACCTTGGTATCCTAATTTAAAGTCTTCTTTTATTTCTTCAACAATGCGTTTTTTAGAGGCTTCGTCCAATTCCTTCAAATTGGTATTAGGAAAATAGGATCTATTCAATTCTTCGAAGTCGGCTTTTACATCCCTTAAGAAATTCACTTTTTGAAAAGCTGAACCTAGAGCCATGGCAGATTCTTTTAACTTGTTATAAGCTTCTACATCACCTTTAACAAAAACTTGCAGGCACATGAGACCTACAACATCTGCCGACCCATAAATATATTCTTTGTATTCAGCATCTGTTCGGTATACATTCTTAAAAAGATCCATACGCATACTTTTCATGAAAGAATCTACAAGGTGTTTGGGAATATTGTATGTATGGTACGTATGTTGAAATGAGTTTAAAATTGGGTTAAGACTAATTCTGTCTTGTAAAGACGCCTCCAGTTCTTGCTCAAATTTATTAAACAGGACTTCTTTATCATAGTCATGAAAAGTGTCTACTATTTCATCTGCAAAACGTACAAAGCCATATATATTATAGATATGACTGCGTATAGAAGGGTGTAGCATCTTTGTGGCGAGAGCAAAAGAGGTACTATATCGTTTGGTTACGATTTTACTACATTGGTACGAAACTTGGTCAAAAGTATCTTTCATAAATTACTAAATATCCTTTATAATTAATTCTGACACTAGTTTACCGGAGATTAAGGCTGGGGGTACTCCTGGTCCAGGTACAGTCAGTTGCCCTGTAAAATATAAATCACCTACTTTTTTACTTCTAAGATTAGGTCTTAAAAATGCCGTTTGGGTCAAGGTATTTGCCATGCCGTAGGCATTACCTTTATAAGAATTGTACCGATCAATAAAATCATTGACACAGAAAGTTTCCTTGAATATAATATTATTTCTAATGTCTTGGCCTGTTCTTTTTTCAAAACGATCCATAATTAAATCAAAATACTGATTTCTTAAAGCCTCGGTATCTTCTAGGTCAGTGGCAATGGGCACTAGAAAAAAACCTGTTTCACAACCCTTTGGGGCCATGCTACCATCTGTTACTGATGGGAAATTTGCATAGAACAAAGGATTTGTAGGCCATTGTGGTTTGTCATATATTTCTTTGGCATGTAGTTCAAAATCGGTATCAAAAAACAGATTGTGATGTTCTACATTTTTCAATTTTGTATTGAACCCTATATAAAATAGTAAAGAAGATGGTGCGAAAACCTTTTTCTCCCAGTACGTCTTACTATACTGCTGATATTTGTCTTCTAGCAAACTTTCAGAGTGTTGATAATCTGCACCGCTCAGTACTTTGTCTGCGTGATGAACTTTGCCCTTACAAATAATACCGGTGGCCTTGCCATTAGTTACTTGTATTTGTTCTACCGTTGCATTGGTGTGTATAACGACTCCTAATTCTTCTGCCAAATTTTTCATTGCTTTTATAACTTCGTACATACCACCTTTTGGATGCCAAGTACCTAAGCCAAAATCAGCAAAATTCATAAAATTGTAGAAAGAAGGCGTATTGCTTGGCTTTGCACCAAGAAACAAAACAGGAAATTCTAAAGTAGAAACCAATTTCGGATTTTTAAAAGACTTACGAACTTGTGAGCTAATGGTTTTAAAAAATTGATCAATTTTTAGAATAGTTTCTTTCGTAACCAATTCTAAAGGTGAAAGACCTGGTCTTAGAACTACTTTGTTAATGGCAATGTCGTAATTTTCCTGTGCTTTATCAATGAATTTTTTTAGTGCTCTTGAGCTTCCCGGCTCTATTCGTTCAAATTCATCACAAATTTTGGACATAGAATCACCAATGGTAATTATATCGTCACTGAAGAAAATTTTATAGGCAGGACTAAGTTTGTCCAGTTGATAATAATCCGAGGTTTGTTTATTGAAATCGGCAAAAAATTTATCAAAAATATCGGGCATCCAATACCAACTTGGACCCATATCAAAAGTAAATCCATCTTTTACAAACTGTGAAGCCCTACCGCCAACAGATTCATTTTTTTCAAAAATGGAAACATTCCATCCATTTTTTGCTAAATAGCAAGCTGCAGATAAAGATGAAAATCCCGAACCTATTATTACACAACTTTTCTTCATTATTCTACAGATTATAAATTACTGACCAAGCTATCTATAGAGGTAAAAGTTCTACAGTAATTTGGCTTAACGGCGTCGTCAATAAAATTGATCTGTCTGCCCAAAATCCAGAAATTTGGATTTTGATAGTCTGCAACCAACTTGCTGAATTCTTCCAAATATTTATTTACACGATCCTTTTCTGGGAAAATGGTAAAGTATGAGACAAAATAAATGTCATCAAAATACTTAAGTACATCTTCTAAATTTTCTAAAGGTATTGTTGGACCTAAGTAAATACACTTATAACCTTTCAATATAATTTCATAGTTAATATAGAGCAATCCAATATCATGAATTTCGTTTTCTGGTAAGAAAGCTACAAAAACCTTATCTGTCTTTGATGGTTCCAAGTGTTGTAATTTTTCAATATTCAGCAGTATCTTTTGTTTGATAAGACTGCTCATAAAATGCTCATGAGCAGGACTGATCGTATCTGTCTGCCATAAAAGACCAAGTTCGTTCAACAGGGGTACAAAGGTTTCCTTGAATATTTCCCTAAAGGAATTTTCACTTAGAAGGGCATTATAAGTATTGAAAAACATGGTTTGGTCAAAATTGACCATGGCTAATTTAAATGCGTTTATCGCTTGGCTTTTGTGACTATGTTTTGCTACAATTTCACGAACAACATATGGTATTTCTTTATCTGAAATTTTAGCAATTTTAGATATTTTGTGACCATTGTTGTAAAGTAACGTCACATTGAGCAATTTCTGTAAGCTAGCTAGACTATACGTTCTAATATTAGTATCTGTTCGTTCAGGAGATAAAAGATTATATCTTTTTTCCCAAATTCTAATGGTGTGTGCCTTAATACCAGAGAGGTTCTCCAAGTCTCTAATACTAAATTGTTTTTTTACATTGTTCATGTTTTTTGAAAAAGGATTAAACAAATCTACAATTTATTAAAACGCCTAGCAGTACCAAAAAGTTAAAATTATCAAAATAAAAAAAGGTTAGACCTTGGTCTAACCTTTTGTGCCCACGACTAGATTCGAACTAGCACGTCCTTGCGAACACTACCCCCTCAAGGTAGCGTGTCTACCAATTTCACCACGTGGGCAAATGTGAAGTTTGTTGGATGGCAAATATAGAAACCTATAGTTCAAATTAAAATATATTAACCATAATTAATATGCTAATAGTTTTAAAATGAAAGAGACTGTTGGTAATGGGTTGGGGTAACACCTTTAATTTTTTTGAATTTTTTATTAAAGTTAGATATGGAATTGAAGCCAGAAAGGTCTGCTACCTCATTAATGTTCAATTCTTTGTTTGAACTTAGCAGTTGACAAGCATGTGCTACACGTAACTCGATCAGGTATTGAAAAAATGTTTTGTTGGTACGTTGTTTAAAAAAGCGGCAAAATGCATTTGGTGTCATATAGGCCATTTTAGCAATTTGCTCTAACGAAATAGGCTGATGGAAGTTCTTCAACACAAAATCGAACACAATCTGTAAACGTTCACCTTCATTACTACTTAATGACTTGGAATAAACAAACCGACTCAATGTTTGCGTATTTGCTCGCCCTAGTTCATCTAATAATTCTAAAAATAAAATAAAGCGCTTAAGTTTATTTTGAGAGCTCAATTTTACAAGTTGCTGAGCAATTTTCTTTTGGTTTGTTTCTACTTTAAATCCTGCAGTGGCATTACTAAAAAAGGTTTTAAACTCATTAAAATAGGGGAGTTTAAAAAAATCTGCACCAAAAGACCGGGAAGTAAAGAACACGGTAATCATATGCGCGTCTTGTTCATTGAGAACACTTTTAAATACGTGAGGTAAGTTACCGCCTATTACGAAAATATCTCCTTTTGAAAATTGATGGACACTATCGCCTACCAATAACTTACCACTACCATTTATAATATGACTTATTTGAATTTCTTCATGTTGATGAAGTCTATTATAGAAAATAGGCTCTTTATCGACCTGAACGATTAAATGTTCATTTATAGGTTTTGGTATTTTAAAAGGATACACTTTCATGTGCATCTAAGTTAACATTATATATTTTATATGGAATAATTACATGGTAATATAGTATCAGGTTTAGGTAATATGAATACACTTGATTGGTAAAGCCCATCTTATTTTTGGGTATCATCAAAAGAATATAAAATGAGTATATCATGGACAGGCGTTATGCCGGCAGTAACAACAAAATTTACCGATAAGGATGAATTGGATCTAGACATGTTTTCGGTCAATATAAAAGCCCAGTTAGAGGCAGGAGTGAGTGGAATAATACTTGGAGGTACTTTGGGAGAAGCAAGCACACTTACATATGATGAAAAAAAGGTTTTAATGAAAGAAACCGTGCAGTTGGTAGAAGGTAAGGTACCGGTTATTATCAATATTGCAGAGCAAACTACTAAAGATGCCAAACATGCGGCAGAAGTAGCGGAAGAATGTGGTGCTACTGGATTAATGATGTTGCCACCAATGCGGTATAAAGCTAATGATTATGAAACGGTAACCTATTTTAAGGAAACTGCAAATAGCACAAAATTGCCCATTATGATATATAACAATCCTGTGGATTACGGTATAATGGTCACATTGGAAATGTTGGACGAGTTAATGGTATGCAGTAACATACAGGCTGTTAAAGAATCAACAAGAGATATATCAAATATTACCCGTATAAAGACAAAATTTGGGGATAGGTTAAATGTACTGACCGGGGTTGATACGCTTGGGCTGGAAAGCACATTAATGGGTGCCGATGGTTGGGTTGCCGGATTGGTTTGTGCATTTCCTGCCGAGACTTGTGCCGTATTTGAATTGGCAAAGGCAGGCCGTATAAAAGAGGCATTGGAAATTTACCGATGGTTTTTGCCATTGTTAGAGTTGGATATAAGTCCGCAATTGGTACAGAACATTAAAATGGCAGAAGTTGCTACGGGTATAGGCACAGAAAATGTTAGGGCACCTAGGTTACCTTTAGTAGGAGCTGAAAGAGAAAGAGTAGCCGCTATAATAAAACAGGGTATAGCTACAAGGCCTACATTACCAGATTATAAGAACTTGGCTTAAATTTTAAAACTCATACTAAAATATGTTGCGCCTGAAACTTTAGTGAAATGTAAACAGAATGTAGAAATTTGTTACGGGTACTTTCTTTACTTTTGGGTAACACGATAAAAATAAAAAATGATCAGCGGTACAAATGCAATAGGGAATAAAGCTTCTAAACAAGGAGAGAGAACGTTCAAGACTTTTGATCCTAAAAATAATGAGAACACAGAATGGACATTCTATGAGGCTACAACTAATGAAATCAATGAAGCGGTTGCTTTGGCAACGGATGCTTATGCAGTTTATAAAGATTATTCAGGAGAAAAAAAAGCTGAGTTTTTAGAAGCTATTGCAGATGAAATAGAAGCTTTAGGGGATGAGCTGATAAACACGTATTGCAGAGAGTCTGGTCTGCCCCAAGGAAGAGCGGTGGGCGAGCGTGGCAGAACTATGGGACAATTGCGAGCTTTTGCAACCTTGATTAAACAAGGGTCATGGGTAGAAGCCGTTATTGAAAAAGCACAGCCAGATAGAGAGCCATTGCGAAAATCTGACATAAGAAAAATGCTATTTCCGTTAGGTCCAGTAGTGGTATTTGGTGCCAGTAATTTTCCTTTGGCATTTTCTACGGCGGGTGGAGACACGGCAAGTGCTCTAGCCGCAGGATGCCCCGTAATAGTAAAAAGTCACCCTATGCATGCAGGTACAGGTGAGCTGGTTTCTTCGGCGATCATTAAAGCCGCGAAGAGGACAGGTATGCCCAATGGTGTATTTTCTAATTTAAATAGCAGTGGTATTGAAGTTGGCCAGCAGTTGATAAAACACCCAAAAGTAAAGGCCGTAGGTTTTACCGGAAGTATACATGGTGGAACCGCACTTTATAAATTGGCTAACGAAAGAGATGAGCCAATACCGGTATTTGCAGAAATGGGAAGTATAAACCCAGTGGTTTTGCTACCATCGGCATTAGAACAAGAAGGTGATACTTGGGCAACTAAATACGCTTCGTCAATTACTTTAGGAGCTGGTCAATTTTGTACAAATCCGGGATTGATTTTAGGAGTACAAGGTGAACATCTCAATGAATTCATAGATACTTTGTCTAAGGAGATTCTAAAATTGGAGCCAACAACCATGCTTCATCCTAATATATATGCTAAATATGTGGAAGGTAAAAAGGAACTTTCGGAGCAAGATGGAGTGGTAATTACTGCCGAGTATAAGAATGATGTCAAGGTTAATAGTGGTCAGCCTTTAATTTTAAAAGTAAGTGGTTCGGATTTTTTAGCGAATACAAAATTGCATAAAGAGGTATTTGGACCTTTCTCTATAGTGGTTATGTGTAAAGATGGCGCTGAGATGGAAGATATCATTAACCATTTGGAAGGTCAATTAACGGGAACAATTTTGGGCAGTGAAGAAGAACTGGAATTGAACGCTGGAGTTGTGGATGCATTAAAGGGAAGGGTAGGTCGCATACTGTTCAATGGTGTACCCACAGGTGTAGAGGTAAATTCTTCTATGGTGCATGGCGGACCATACCCGGCTTCTACAGATTCTCGTTTTACATCGGTTGGTACATCTGCCATACGAAGATGGGTACGCCCGTTGTCATACCAAGATTGGCCTAATAGACTTTTGCCAGATGCACTGAAAAATGAAAATCCCCTGGGTATAACGCGTCTTGTTGAAGGTGTTTATACAAATACGGAAATTTAGGTTCAGCTATATGTAGTTTAAGATTTTAGTAATTATGGCCAGTAGTACTTTTGTTTGTATTGATGCCCACACCTGTGGTAATCCCGTTAGGGTGATAAAACATGGCGGACCAAATTTGGTTGGTGCTACAATGAGCGAAAAGCGACAGCACTTTTTAAAGGAATATGATTGGATCAGAAAAGGGCTTATGTATGAACCGCGCGGTCATGATATGATGAGTGGTAGTATATTTTACCCTCCAAGTAATCCCAATAATGATTTTGGTATTTTGTTTATTGAAACCAGTGGTTGTCTACCCATGTGCGGGCACGGGACCATCGGGGCAATTACTATAGGTATTGAAGAAGGGCTTATTGTGCCAAAAACACCTGGTATTGTTCGTATGGAGACTCCTGCAGGATTGGTACATATAACATACAAGCAAAATGGTACTAAAGTAGACTGGGTAAAACTGACCAATGTAAAATCATATTTAGCTGCTACAGATTTAACTATAGAATCTTCACACTTGGGCGAATTGACTTTTGATGTTAGTTATGGGGGTAATTTTTATGCCATTGTGGACCCACAAAAGAATTTTAGTGGAATACAAGATTTTTCCGCAAGCCAGTTAATTCAATATAGTCAAGAACTCAGGGAAAACATAAATGCTAAATATCCCCAAATGTTTATTCACCCAGAAGATGCTACCATAAAGAATGTAACCCATATATTATGGACTGGAAATACTATCTCTGAAAAGGCTAACGCCAGAAATGCGGTATTTTACGGTGATAAAGCAATAGATAGGTCGCCTTGCGGTACAGGTACTTCTGCTAGAATGGCACAATGGCATGCAAAGGGGAAATTAAATGTGGGTGAAGATTTTGTTCATGAAAGTTATATAGGCTCACAATTTATTGGTAAAGTAGAAGAGGAGACCACCCTAGCCGGCAAGCTTGCGATTATACCCAGCATAAAAGGTTGGGCAAAAATTTACGGAAAGAATACCATTACCATAGATGATGATGATCCCTATGCTCACGGATTTCAGGTCATATAAATTATAGAAAATAGTAGATGAAGAATGTAATAATAATTGGCGGTGGCATTGTTGGTTTAAGTACAGCTTACTATTTGAATAAAGAAGGTTTTGAGGTTACAGTAATAGATAAAGGCAATATTAGCGCTGGTGCTTCATTTGTAAATGCAGGTTACATAACTCCAAGTCATATTATTCCTTTGGCATCCCCTGGTATGATAGCAAAGGGAATTAAAATGATGTTCAATTCTGCGAGCCCATTTTATATGAAACCTAGGTTAGATATAGATTTTTTAAAATGGTCATGGTATTTTCATAAATCTTCTACTGAGGCAAAGGTTGAAAAGGCCATAGGGGTAATTAAGGATATAAATTTATTAAGCAGGGAATTATTTACGGATATTAAAAATTCAGGTGATCTTGGCAATTTTCAGTTAGAGCGAAAAGGACTATTAATGTTATACAAAACGGAAGAGAGTTATCTTCATGAAAAAAAGGTGGCCTATAGAGTGGCACAAGAAGGTTTAGAGGTTACCGACTTAAACAAAGACGAATTAAGAGATATTGAGCCTCATGTAAATATCGATGCAGAAGGTGCTATACATTATGAGTGTGACGCTCATACCACACCAAATGAGATAATGCCTAAACTTTTGGCGTATTTAAAGCTAAGTGGTGTAATCATAAAAACCCAAGAAGAGGTCGTTGATCTAAAGACATCAGACAATAGAATAAAAGAAATTATTACCAATAAACAATCTTATACACCTGATGAGGTCGTATTGGCGGCAGGCTCATGGAGCGGTGATCTTGCAAAGCGTTTACATTTAAAGTTGTCTTTACAAGGAGGTAAAGGCTACAGTATTAATGTAGCTAGGGAAACGGGTATTTCTGTTCCGGCCATATTAATGGAATCTAAAATGGCAGTAACACCAATGAGCGGTTTTACAAGATTTGCGGGCACTATGGAGTTTTCAGGGAACAACAATATTATAAGGAAAGAAAGGGTTGCGGCAATTGTTAATGGGGCAAGTTCTTTTTACCCTGACCTGACGATTAATGAGGCCGAAATTAAAAGTGTTAAAACAGGTCTACGACCAGTTTCTCCAGATGGGTTGCCATATATAGGCAGATCGGCAAGTATTAAGAACTTAACAATTGGTACTGGTCATGCCATGATGGGGTGGAGTTTGGGACCTGCTACTGGGAAGTTAATTACAGAGTTACTGTCTGGTAATAAGACTTCTATGGACATTTCTTCCTTTGATATACAACGTAGTTTTACATGATTGCTTAAAAAGTTTAACGTTAGATAAATACCATTCACCGACACTTAAGCGTCATTCACCTACACTGGTCAATTTATTTGTGACTTATCTCTGACATTTGTAGTATCAAAATGAACAACAATGGATATTTTACTAATAGAAGACGATTTAATAGAAGTAATGAAGTTGAAACGAACTGTTTCTAAACTTAATTTAAAGCATTCGATCGTTGAGGCAAAAAATGGAGAATCTGCTCTAACGTATTTAAGATCTGGAGAAAAACTTCCAGATATCATTCTATTGGATTTGAACATGCCAAGAATGAATGGTATAGAGTTCTTATCCATTTTAAAAGAAGATGAGCATCTAAGATACTTACCTACCATAATTTTAACTACTTCAGAAAATAGAGCAGATTTATTAAAATGCTACGAGGTTGGTATAGCCGGTTATGTTATAAAACCACTGAAATATGAGGATTATGAGTACAAACTTAATGCTGTTTTAGAGTACTGGAGTGTTAACCAACTAGTGAAAGGCTAACAAAAAAGCTCATTTCACAACATTTTCCTGCATTTTCGTATTAATTTTCCTACGTTTGAGGAACGTTATTAAAAATAGGAAATGAAGGGAATTGTATTTACCGAGTTTTTAGAAATGGTCGAATCTGAATTTGGATTAGAGACCGTTGATAATATTGTAGAAAAAGCAGATTTGCCTTCTCAGGGCATATATACCTCTGTAGCTACCTACGAATTTAATGAGATGGTAGCTTTAGTTACCCAGTTAAGTGAAGAGGTAGATCTACCTGCTGGTGACTTAATATACGCATTTGGACTTTATTTATTCTCAAGTTTAAAAAATGCTCATCCAGAGGTAATACAAAGTTATTTGTCACCCATTGGTCTTTTGTACTCTATAGAAGACCATATACATGTACATGTTAAAAAATTATATCCGGAAGCGGAATTACCTACATTCAAAATTCTTGAAAAAACGGATAATTCCATTTCTATGATCTATAGTTCTTCTAGAGGATTGTATAGGCTGGCTCATGGCTTAATTGAAAAAGCATTTGAGCATTTTAATGGTAAGGCCAATATCACCTACGAACTTTTAAAAGATGATGGTACAGAAGTAAAATTTGACGTAGTACAACATGGATAGTAAAGAAGTTGTTCTTTTAAAGAAGGCCCTTGAAAGACAAAAGAAAGCCCGCCAACAAGCTGAAAGGATTTTAGAGGAAAAATCTAATGAGCTTTACGAAGTGGCTAGTCATTTAAGGGAGTCTAATGCCAAGCTTGAAAATTTATTGAGCGAAAAAACGTCTGAACTAGATGGCGTATTCATTAACATCATAGATCCTTATGTTGTTATGGACTTATCCTTCAATGTGGTAAGCATGAATCAATCTGCAAAAAACTTTTTGGGCTACGATCATAATAAAGAGGAGATCAACCTCTGGAAAATGGTACATAAAGATTACATGGAGTATACCATAGAATCTTTTAGTAGTTTAAAAGAAGTTGGGCAGCTTAAAAATTATAGAGCTAAAATATTGGTGAAGGACAACGTTGAAAAATGGGTGGAAATCAATGCTAGCTTAGTATTCAACAAGGAAAAACAACCTGTTGCAGCTCAAGGTATTGTAAGGGATATTACCCAAGAAATGGAGGTGAGGGAGTTGTTGTCAGAACAGAAAAGGCAATTAGATGTAATTGTAAATAGCTCACCGCTAGGTATTATTCTAGCAGATTCCAATAAAATTTTAAAGGTCAATTATACAATGACCTCCTTATTAGGTTATACTCTTAATAGCTTCATGAAAATGAATGTTAAGGATTTTACGGATAAGGAAAGTATAGCACTAGCCAATGAATTCACCACTAAACTGAACAATGGTGAAATTGATAATTATACCATTCATCAGAAGTTCATAAAGAATGATGGAGAAAAACTACAAGTTAAATTATCTGTTAACGCGGTAAGAAATATATATAGGGAAATCAGCTATATCGTAATGATGGTTGAAGATATTACCCAACAATTAGAAGCAGAAGAGCGTTTAAAATCTGAAAGGGAAAAGTATAGCAGTATTATCGCCAACATGAACCTTGGTTTAATAGAGGCCAACAAGCAGGGTGTAATACAGTTGGTAAACCAGAGCTTTTGTGAAATGATCGGTTATGAAGAAAATGAATTGCTTGGTATTGATGCCAAGGATATTGTAAGTTTTGATGATAAAAGTAAGGTCTCAGATAAAATTGAAACACGTAAATCTGGTAAATCTGATTCTTATGAATTAGAGGTTGTTACCAAATGTGGCGAAAAAAGACATTGGTTGGCGAGTGTGGCACCCAGGTACAATAAACACCATGAAGTAATTGGTTCTATTGGTATTTCTTTAGATGTAACCAAACAAAAGGAATTAGAACTTCAAAAAGAGAAATTGGTAAAGGATCTTGAGAACAGTAATCAAGGTTTACAAGAATACGCACATATTGTTTCTCATGACCTTAAATCGCCTCTTAGGAGTATTAGTGCTCTTGCAACTTGGCTAAGCGATGATTACAAAGATGTTTTGGATGAAGGTGGTAAGCAGAATTTAGAACTTATGCAAGAGAAAGTAGCTTCTATGGACAAGTTAATCCATGGCATACTAGAGTATTCTACGGCGAACAGCTCTGCCTTGGATAATTCTAAAGTAGACTTGAACAGTGTCATCGCAGATATTGGTGAAACTATTTATATACCTGATCACGTTCAATTGAAAGTACCAAAATCATTGCCTACCATAATGGCAGATCGAATTAAGGTTCATCAGGTTTTTCAAAATATAATTGGTAATGCGGTAGTTCATATTGAAAGAGAAGTTGGTTTAGTAGAAGTACTTTATAAAGATACTGGAGATTACTGGCAATTTACCATTAGTGATAATGGGGTAGGAATTCCAGAAGAGTATCACAAGAAAATATTTGACATCTTTCAATCTATTGGTAATAATGAAAGGTCAACGGGTATAGGTTTATCGATCGTTAAAAAAATAATTGATCGTTATCAAGGAAAAGTCTGGGTAGACAGTGTAGTAGGCGAGGGTACCCAGTTTCATTTTACCATAAAGAAAGACCATAACGAATAAGGAAATTATGAAAATAGTTCAAGCGATAAAAAAGGGCGATGAGCCTTTTGTTTTTCAAAATTCAAATCAATTAAAGGAACCTTTGGTTTTGGTGTTCGGTAACAGGTATATGTTGGAAAGTGAGCATATATTTAATGAGGTTAGAGCTCTTTTCCCAGAAGGTCATATTGTTTTTGGTACCACCTCAGGCGAAATCATAGATGATAAGGTTTTAGAGGGTACGGTAGTTTTAACGGCCATAGAGTTTGAAAAGAGTAAAATCTTGGTGAAAAGATGTAATGTGAAGGACTATCAACATGATGACAAGAAAATGGGAACGAAATTGGCTGCCCAATTTCCTAAAGAGCATTTAAAGCATTTGTTCGTTATTTCTGAAGGTAGTAGTGTAAACGGTAGTGCTTTAATTGAAGGCATAGAGCATTTAAACAATAATGGTTGTGGTCTTTCTGGAGGTTTATGTGGAGATGATGACCGTTTTGAAAAAACTTTGGCTTCTTATAATGAAAGCCCAAAAGAAGGAGAGATAGTTGCTATTGGTTTTTATGGTGATACTTTAGAGATTTCAAGTGCAAACTATGGAGGGTGGACAACCTTTGGTCCTGAAAGAATCATAACAAAATCTCAAGGTAATATACTTTATGAACTTGATGGTAAACCTGCTTTGGATCTTTATAAAACATATTTAGGTGAAAAAGCCAAAGAATTGCCAAAGTCGGCATTATTATATCCGTTGAGTGTAAAGACAACTGAAAATTCAGAACCTTTGGTACGTACAATTTTAAATATAGATGAGGTTGAAAATACAATGACCCTTGCAGGTGATATTCCAGAAGGTGCCAGGGTACAATTAATGATGTCATCTGTAGATGATATAGCAAATGGGGCTTTTCACGCAGCAGAGTTGGCAATGGAAAATAGAAAAAGTTCTCCTGAATTGGCTTTATTGATCAGTTGTATTGGAAGAAAACTGGTTATGGACCAACGTACCGAAGAGGAAATTGAAGAGGTGAAAGCGGTAATTGGAGATAATACAGTTATAAGTGGGTTTTACTCTTATGGGGAAATGGCGCCATTTAGTGGTCAAGATAGTTGTAAATTGCACAACCAGACCATGACCCTAACTTTATTTAGTGAATAATGCATTCTCTCTTAAAAAGACAAGTACGAAAATATCTACCGGACGAATTAAAAGCGCACCCAGAAATGGAAAGCTTTTTGGAAGCCATTGGCAAGTCATATGAAAATTTTGACGATAAATTTTCTATGCTCCATAGAGCGTCTACTATTAGTTCAGATGAACTTTTTGAGGCAAATAAAAAATTGCAGAAAGAGGCTTTACAACAAAAGAATATTCTTGTTTCATTAGAAAAGGCCATAGCAAGTTTAAGGGAGAATTTAAATGATGAACAAGAATTTGATTTTGATATTCAGAACGAATTTAACGCGGAACACTTGGCATCATATATAAGTAATTTGGCATCTAAGGTGTCTAATATGACCTTGGAGAAAGATAAATTGGTGGCCCATTTAGAAAACCAGAACGAGTCTTTGAACAATTATGCGCATATGGTTTCTCATGATCTAAGATCACCGATAAGAAATATTAGTGCATTAATGAACTGGATAATGGAAGATGAGAAAGATAATTTCTCACAGACCAGTAAAGATAACTGCTCATTGGTATCTGAGAATCTTATAAAAATGGATAAGCTAGTTACTGGTATTCTAAACCATGCTACAATGGGTGAGACCAAGGAGCATAGAGTTCTCTTTAGCCTAGAAGAAAGTTTAAGGGATATAGAGAAGACTATCTATGTTCCAGAAAACGTTACGTTCAAATATGCAAATGATTTGCCTAAGATGGAGTTTGAAAGAGAGCGGTTAGAACAATTGTTCATGAACCTATTTCTAAACGCGATTACGGCAACGGAACATCTGGAAAATGGGATTGTGGAAGTTGGTTATGAGCCAGACGATTTGTTCTGGAAATTTAGTGTTAGTGACAATGGTAAAGGAATTCCAACTAATCACCAAGAAGGAATTTTTCAAATGTTTAAAAAATTAGAAACTACCAATAATGCTACGGGTATAGGACTTGCAATTGTTAAGAAAATTACAGTTCTTTATGAAGGTAGTGTTTGGTTAGAGTCAGAAGAAAATGTGGGTACCACATTTTTTATAACTTTAAAAAAGAATACATGATAGAGCAACCAAACCTAAATTATGTTGATGAACTTGCAGGTGATGATGTTGCCTTTAGAGGTCAGTTCATAGATATTATAAAAACAGAGTTTCCATTAGAGAAAGAAGAGTATTTTGGTCATGTAACCAATACAAGATTTAAGGAAACAGCAGAAATTGTACATAAGTTAAAGCACAAGTTCAATATTTTAGGAATGCAAGAATCATACAAACTTGCGGTAGCCTATGAAATGGAATTGTTAGAAGGAAAAGAAGATAGTAAGTCAAAATTCATAAAAGTTCTCCAAACTATTGATGAATATATTAAAACAATATAAATGAACTGTATTATTATTGATGACGAAGCTATGGCTAGGGCAATTGTTAGACAATTGTGTTCAAAGATTCCGGATTTAGATGTTATTGAAGAGTTTGATAATGCCATATCGGCCATTAAGTTTTTAAACCAACAAACTATAGATGTTATATTTTTAGATATACACATGCCTGGCTTTAGTGGTGTTGACTTTGTACAGACCTTAAAAGATCCACCAAAAATTGTATTAACTACCTCTGATACCGATTTTGCTATTGCTGCCTACGAATATGAAAGTATTGTTGATTATTTAGTTAAACCAATTACCCAAGAGCGGTTTGAAAAGTGTATTGATAAGATTTCAAGCTTACCAGCTCATAAACCTATGCAAACAGTAGCACCAGGTAAA
This sequence comes from Maribacter sp. UBA3344, assembly GCF_002362375.1. NCBI lineage: Bacteria > Pseudomonadati > Bacteroidota > Flavobacteriia > Flavobacteriales > Flavobacteriaceae > Maribacter > Maribacter sp. UBA3344. The sequence goes on from NZ_DERI01000011.1 coordinate 310,814, forward strand.
GAAAAGGAAGAGGGCGAAGATCTTTATATCAATATAGATAGAAGGCTTATTAAATTAAAGTTAAAGGAGATTTTAGTCATTGAAGCTAAGGGTGATTATATTGACGTTAAAACAGAGAAGGAAGATTACAGGGTTCACACTACATTAAAGAAAATAAAAGAAAAATTACCTGAAAGGCTGTTTTTGCAAATTCACCGTTCCTATATTATAAATTTCACTAAAATTATTGATATTGAAGATAATAGTGTATTGATAGCCAAGAACGTTGTACCTATAAGCCGCTCTAACCGCCCCGAGCTAATGCGCAGGTTAAACTTATTATAAGATATGATTTCAGGTCAGTGTTTTACCAATTTTCGTGGTAAATCTTTTTGAATATCTCTGCTAATTGTGTTTTGTTAACCGGTTTTACAACATAGCCGGTTAGCTCTTCAAAGTGAGATGCTCTTTTAATATCGCTATCTCGCATAGATGAACTTACCATATAAATATTTATGTTATTTATAATTTTTGGTTTAAGTTTTTTAAACTCGTTCAAAAAGCCCCAACCATCTAAAAATGGCATATTGATATCCAAAAAGATGACTTCAGGGAGTTCCATTTTTTGCGCAGTACATTCAGCAATGTATTCCACGGCCTGTTCACCATCAGTAAATGTAGTGACGATCAGTTCTTTTGATAATTGCTGAATTGTCTTTTCCATTAAATATAAGTAGAGCTCATCATCATCTACTAGCAATATATTCGGTTTTGTATCCATAATCTTAAAATTTTATTTTGAACGTTGTTCCTTCTCCTACTTTACTGTCAATTGTTATAGTCGCATTTAAAGCCTCTAATTGAGATTTTATCAAAAAGAGTCCCATCCCCTTTCCAGAGATGTTTCTATGAAATCTCTTATATAATTTAAAAATATTTTCTCCATGTTTCTCTAGGTTTAGTCCCATACCGTTATCACGTACATATAACACTTTATGTTTATTTTCTATAGCCGATTCAAATTCAATATGTGAAGCAACATTGTCCCTCTTATATTTAATAGCATTAGAAACTAAATTTTGTATTACACTTTGTAAATAGAACTTTGAAAAGGTTATTTGGTTCCACACATCTAATTTCACCAATACATTAAAATCGCTATCATCTAAAAGCGTTTCGGTAAACTCATGCTTTACTTCCTCAATAAGTTCCGCTAGGTCAATATTTGACTGTTTAATTTCTTTATTATCCAAAATAGACACATATTCATTAATGTCTTTGGTTAAGTTGGTAATACTTTTTGCAACTTGATCTAACTTTGGAAGTAATTGATTTAGTATTTCTGGATTTTTTTCTTTCTGTATCATTTCAACAATAACAGACATACTGGTAACAGGAGAACGCAGATTATGGGAAATTAAATAGTTAAAATCGCTTAGCTGCTTGTTTCTAATTTCCAACCTATTGTTCATTTTGATGACCTTGATATTGTTTTCTTCTAATTTATTTTTATTTCTGGTCAACAATATATTTTTGCTTTCTAGCTCTTTGTAAAAAAGTTCTTTCTCTAATTTCTTTTTTTGAAAAACATAACACAATGTCAATAGACTTACAATTGAAATTGCATTAAACGTTATTAGGCTGTCGTATAAAGGTTTTGTATTTGCAGCTATGAGCCTTGGAGGAATTTCCACGATCATAAACCAATTGGTAGGCGTAACTATTTCAGATGCTATATTGGTTGCTGATCCAAAAGAATTGGACGTTCCATTCAGTATAATGGGCTGTAAGCGCCAAATGTGTTCTTTTTCTATTATAGTACTGTCACGGGTAATACCTACAGCTATGGATATTAGATTTTTAGGTAAAAGATCATCTACTTTACCAGATTCATAGGGTAAGTCTTCTTTGTGTAGGCTACTGCTAATTACACGTTGGCTTTCATCTAAGAGGTATAGTTCGGTATCGGCTATTTTGTTTTTAAGTTGGTCAAGAACCCTTTTCATTTTAAAGTTTATGACTACCAAGCCTATTTTAGTTTCAGTGGTGTCAAATATGGGTGCTACCGCTCTAATGACGGGTTTATGTGGTTTCTCAATTGCACCATTTTCTCTGTTAAGACTAATATGTGAAAGGTATAGTTGATTCTTTTGTAGTGCCAGCCCTTCTTTTACGTATAAATGATTTTCTTTATTCTGTAGATTACCAATGGTAACGGAGTCTGCACCATTTCTTACAGCTCTAAAAAACTCTTTTCCGTTTAAATCAATGAAACGAAATTGGTCATAATCGGTAATTTCTTTTATTAGTTCTATATAACGATCCATGAATGCAGTATGCTTGTTCATGGGGTCAAAATTAACGGGGTATGCTAAGTTGGACCAATACTTGGTATCGTGAAGTAACGTATTACATTGCTCAAGAAAGTACTCTTTTTTTATTTTAGCATCGCGCTTTTGGTATTCAGATAATCCTGCAATCTGTTTTTCTTTTTGAGCGTAAAAGACATATAGCGTAAGGGCCAACAACGGTAGGTATAATCCTAAAAACATTTTTAAAACTCTCTTCCACATAAAATATCAATTAGAGTTTCATTTTAATTAGTAATTCTTGGCTATGGAAGTGTATGTATATCTTACGCTAAAGTAAGTAAAATTCTTACATTTATTACTATGTTATTATCGTATTTCAAAAATAATGTTGATTTTTTAATGGATTGGCAATGTATTTTGTAGGAAAAGAGAAATGTAAATTTTATAACCCTACAATTATGTTTATTTTGCGTTTAAATAAAATGTTCAAATGCGAAATTTATTTGGTATCCAAGTGAACTAGTCAAAGTTTAATTTTTTATGGAATAGTGGTTTTTTAAGAAACAACCATTTCGCTTTTAAGCCAATTTCTGTAAACTCAAAACCAGCGGCTGTAGCAGATGCAATATTACTGTATTTGGCATATACACTTAAACTAAATCTTTTTGAAAATTGATGTTTAACAGAGGCTTCTGCTCTAAAGATATTAGTATTTGGGTCTTCCTCTACTTTTTGTATCCCTGTTGCGGCACTAACAGCATAGGTGGTTTTCTCCGAAATCTTTCCTCTAACATCTGCAAATATTTCTACGGCTTGGTATTTTTCTGGACTAAAATAAATAGTTGGCACCTGATCTTTAAAGGTGATATATTGATAATTCAATCCCATTTTCAAAGCAGGTTTTCTAAGCACATTGTAATATAATGAGGTAAATAGAAGGTTTCTTACATTTTCATCGCTTTGCTGGGTATGCATTAATTGTGTGTACCACCCAAAATTAACATTGGTACCAAGGTTGTAATTCAACCCATAATGATTCTGAATAATTTCACGCTCAATTAGTTCGGCATTAAAGTTTTGCACTTCACGTTGATATCCTAAAGTTAGGTTCTGCATTTTAAACGGCTGTAGGTCTAACTTTAAATCAATTACGGGTTGGGTGTAAGAATCATCTAAAAATCTAGAGTTGTTGATACCTACATTAGCTTTTAAAAGCCCCTTTGGAAACAATTTGTAATGAAGCCCGGCTACTACCACATGAGAGTTTGCCTTATTGACAGTTACAGTATTTTCGGTAGTTCTATAAAGGTATGATAATGTTGTTTTAAACTTGGTTGAAAAAGGGACGTCTACAGTGGTATTGGTAAAGAAAGCGGTATTGTTACCATTATCAAAAGTGTAGGCAGCATGTTCTTCTACGGTGGTGGTGTGCATCAAATTTAGCTTTTCTATAAAGCCTTTAGCATCTTTTTGATTCTTATAAAACTTTAAAGTTTGATTGGCCATTTTGTATGCAGGAATAATTCTATCAGATGCAAAAAGCGCATTTGCCTTACCTAAGTTACCATCAAATGACGCACTGTCATTGGCCAAGATCCTGTCGTAGCTTTTAACGCTAGATTTTGCATCACCGGTATATAAACCTAAGGTTGCCCTCAACGCATGTATCCAATTTCTGTTTTGATAATGCACTTCTAAGCTATCTATTTTTTTCTTTGCCGTAATAAATTTTCTATTCCAGATCAGCGCTTGTACATATCGGTCATAAGTACTTTCTGTTAAGGGAACATCATCAATTTGATCTACCTTAACCGTTGCAGTTTTTGAGATTCTTAAAGCTTCTTTATCGTTCTCATTTATATGTTCTGCCAAAGCTATGCCATTTAAGGCGGTAATAGAATCTTTTTGATTTGTTGCGTAACGTGCGTACATGTTCTTAGCCTTATCTCCTTGTTTTATTATTAAATAGAGATTGGCTAGATTAAGTAATACATCTTTATCATTAGGAAAATCCTCAAAGACTTTTTTAAGCGTTTGCTCTCCCTGTTTATATTGTTGATTGTTTACAAAACTATTGGCATAGCCCAGTCTCATAAACTTTCTGGAAATTTTGGCACTTTCATTTTCTGGCTGAAGGGCAATAGCTTTTTCTACCCAACTTAAAGCTGATTTGTACTCTTTTAAGTTACTTAACGTATTTGCGTAACCTAAAACGGCACCAAATTTTTCAGGAAATTGTTCCACTAAGTCAGCATATAAAGGCTTGGCCTGTTCATATTCTCTTGCCCATAGAAAAGACTCATTATAATTAATTAAAATTTCAAAGTCGCCCGGGTATTCTTTTAATAGCTCAGAGAACAAATTTGTGGCTTTTTTAGGCTCACCGCTTAGGCCAACGGCCCTGCCATAACATAACTTTGCGGTTTTATTGTTGGGATCTTCTTTAAGGTATTCTCCAAAAAATAGTTCGGCCTCTTGAAAGTTACCTTGCTCAAGTAAACCAAAGCCTTTGGTCATATCAGATTGCGCGGTTAACACAGATGTGGTTACCAGAAATAGAAATATTATTTTTCGGATCATTTAAAAGTCAGATTAATACTACAAATACCTAACGGTAATTATTGCGATTTATTTGTTTAGAAGAATAATGTAAAGTTAAAAGGTCTCCTATTATTCTAGAAGTAAGATAATTGCCATTGGTCTACAGTAATGCGTAAACCACCTAAACCACCACAAAATAAAGGGCAGTTGTTCAGAAATTTGATGTCAAATGAAATTATTTACACAGACACTAAAATGATAATAATGGGAACAAATAAAGTAGTACTTACAGAATTATCTCCAGAACAATTATTAATGACGAGCGTATCTGTCTTTGTCATTGGGGGTAATTATATTGCCAATCAATTTTTAAGTGGGTTCTTAGCAGGTACGGCATATGGTATGCCCTTCCTGCTCATAAGCTTAGTACTGATGTTGGTTTTGTTTGGCTTTTCGTATCACCAAATAATATCAAAAGATTCAACTATTGGTGTCAATAACGCTATGGCATTTAATAGATTTAAAAACTTTATAGTGTTGATAGCATGTTATGAGCTCATACATGTAACAATCAGTTATATACATTTATTTTTAGTTAAGCACTACTTAGGTGTTATAGAAGCAAAGGTGTATGCATCAATGGCTTTGATCGGACATTTTGTTTATTTCGTTTTTTGGGTAGTCTCGGTAATTTTGATTTCCAATGTAACCGAAAACGATAGAAAGTTTAAGATTACCATTTCAAAAGCCTTAAAATATTCTTTGTATGCTGTAATGGTCAGTTCCATTATTGCAATGGTATGCGTTTCATTTTCAGAAACTCTTTTAAATATTGTTGACTTTTCACCATTGTTATTTCAATATGTTTTGGGTACACTATTGTTTGCTATCTCTAGTGTGTTTACCTATTACTATTTATCATTGGGTAAGTATCTTCCCGTAATAATATCGGGTGTGGTAGGTCTTTCACAGATTATATTATTGGCATTTTTTCATAACAGCTTGGTAGTTATAATTCAAGTTTATGTTATAGCCATGGTAGCGCTTCTTGTTGCGCAACTTCTTTATGTAAGCCATAATCTAATACTAAAAAAGGTTAGTTGAAATTTAGCTTTTAGAAGTGGGCAAATAGCTCTTAAGTTCCTGCTTATATGGCTCAGTTAGTTTGTTGTAGTGATTGAAGATTGTTTTTAACTGGTTGATTTTGTGTTGTTTGTGTTCTGTGTTTTTGCTTAACCTATAATAGCTCCCGTTCGTCTACAGTAATGCTTCATCCACCTAAAATCCATCTTTAAAGCTTTGTATTTGCTGGATATTTGTACCAGAAATAACCCAATAGATTTTAAAACTTAACCTTATGAAACTTGCTATTGTAACCGCATACCCCCCTAGTAAAGTAACCTTGACCGAGTATGGATATCACTTGGTAAAACACTTTAGATTACAAAAAGAGGTCACAGAAATTATTCTTATTACCGATAAGACCAAAGGTGAAAAAGATTTGAATTTTGAAGAAAAAGGATGTAAAGTCACAGTTAAAGAATGCTGGAATTTTAATGACTACACCAATGTATTTAAGGTCGATAAAGTCATTGCTTCTACCAAACCAGATGCTGTACTTTTTAACTTACAATTTTTAAAGTTCGGAGATAAAAAAATACCGGCAGCGTTAGGCTTAATGTTACCATTATTGTGTAAGATGAAAGGTATACCTACCATATCATTAATGCATAATATTATAGAGCAGGTAGATTTAAATACTGCAGGTATTACTTCAAATAAATTTTTTCAAAAAATTTATAGCGGTATAGGTAATCTATTAACAAAACTGGTGCTGACTTCAGATGTTGTTGCAGTAACTATGGGTAAATATCAAACTATTCTGGAAAACAAATATCAATCTAGAAACGTGGCCTTAATTCCTCACGGATCTTTTGAAACGCCAGAAGAACCTGATTTTACTTTACCTGCCGGACCAAAAAAGATATTGACTTTTGGAAAATTTGGTACATATAAAAAGGTGGAAATAATGATCGAAGCCATAGAGTTGATCAGAAGGCGTACTAATCAAAATTTGGAGATTGTCATAGCTGGTGCAGATAGCCCTAATACTCCTGTGTATTTAGAAAGCGTTAATAAGAAATATGCACATGTTGATCAATTATGCTTTACCGGTTATGTTGAAGAAGACACCGTGCCTACAATATTTGAAGAAAGTGCAGTTGTGGTATTTCCATATACTTCTACCACAGGTAGCTCTGGTGTACTACATCAGGCAGGTAGTTATGGTAAAGCTGTTGTCTTGCCTGAGCTTGGTGATTTAAGTACGTTAATTAAAGAAGAAGGGTATAAGGGTGAATTTTATAATTCAAAAAGTGTATCATCATTGGCAGATGCCATAGAAAATATATTGGCTCATGATTCTTACCGCGAGTATTTGGCCAAAGCTAATTACAGAGCGGCAAGCGCTATACCCATGTCAAAAGTGGTGAAAATGTATATAGAATACTTTAAGGTAATACAAGTGGCCAAATCTAAAGGTTTCACCTTAGATGTTCCGTTGGTAGAAAAGAATATAGTGTTTTAAACTTTTTGGTTAGGTTAAGTGCAAAGAGGAGTAGTGTGGTTAGCTACTCCTTTTTATTAATAGGGACTACAATGGTTGAAATTAAATAATCAAGATCAATTAGATTCTTACTTAAATGACTATTAAGAAAGAAACGCTTACAACTTAAAACCAGTGATTTAGCTGGTGTATGATTTTTTTAAATACTAAAATTTTCTTAAATACTTACAATTTTTTAAAAATACTGCGTTATATGTAGGTTAAATCTTACTTTTTAAATCATGAAAATACTAACCATAGATGATCAACAGTTGATACTCTTATCTGTTGAAAAAAGACTAACTGAACTTGGCTATGATGTGATGACTGCTGATTCTGGCCAGAAGGGAATTGAGTTGTATGACTCTTTTCAACCAGATTTGGTCCTTGTTGATATAAACATGCCAGATATTTCTGGTTTAGAAGTTGTGAAACATATTAAAGGGGGCGAAAGAAATGCTACGCCTGTTTTAGTAATGTCGGGCAACACGGAAGAAGCTATTATTATGGATGGCTTTACGCTGGGCATAGATGACTATATGAAAAAGCCAGTGAGCTTATCAGAAATGTCTGCACGTATTAAAAGACTAATTGGAGCACCGGTTGTTGAACTAAAAACTGAAATTTCTACTGGCGGTAGAATGCTCCAAAAAAACTGTGTTGGTGTTGTTATTCCTTGTTATAATGAAGAAGAACGTCTTTCTGGCACCGAGTTTAAAGATTTTGCACATAGCAACCTTGGCTATCACCTTTGTTTTGTTAATGACGGTAGTACGGATAACACCTTAAAAGTTTTAGAGGAACTCAGAAAAGGGAACGAGAGTAATATCAGTATCTACGATTGTGAAAAAAATGGCGGTAAGGCAGAAGCGGTACGTTTAGGAATGCTTCATATGGCCAAAGATCCGCAATTAGACTATATAGGCTTTTTAGATGCCGATCTTTCTACGGATTTTAGGGATTTTGATGATTTAGTGGAAACCCTGGATAAATCCAATTTTAAAATAGTTAGTGGTTCTAGAATGAGCAGAATGGGTGCAGATATTACTAAGGAATCTGCACGTAAGGTTATTAGTATGACCATCAACCTTATTATCAGAACTATTTTAAGAATGCCCTTTAACGATACCCAATGTGGGGCTAAAGTTATGGATCGCTCTGTAGTACCATTGCTTTTTAATAAACCGTTTATTACCAAATGGTTGTTTGATGTTGAAATGTTCATACGTATGCGTAAGCATTATGGTAAGGTAGAGGCTAAAAAACTTATTTGTGAGCAGCCGTTAAAACGTTGGATCCATGCAGATGGTTCTAAACTTTCTATGAAAGATTCCGTAAAAATTGTTGGCCAATTGGCAAAAATAGCTATCGTTTACAGATAATATCTATATCACAAATCCCTCTTAAACCACCCTATCATTATGTCAACAATAAAGTTAGCACTTAAGCGAATTTCCCCTAAACAATTGTTTATGGTTAGCGCTTTGCTGGTAAATGGCGGTAATTACCTTTATAATTTGCTATTAGGTAGGTTATTAGGTCCAGAAGCTTTTGCAGATGCGGCTTTATTGGTGACATTACTCTTGGTTTTGTCTTTTGTAGGTATGACCTTCCAATTGGCTACCACCAAATTTGCAGTTTTATTTACCGATCAAACATGGGTTGCCTTTAAGAATACCATGTATAGATATACACTTGTTTTTGGGGTGTTTACCGGTATTCTAGTACTAATTTTCTCAAAACATCTGCAAGCATTGTTCAATACGCAGAACCATTATATGTTCATGATTTTTGCCGTTGCCATACCCTTATACTTTGTTATGAGCGTAAACAGGGGTAGGTTTCAAGGAGGTCATGATTTTGGAAAATTGGCGGGTACATATCAAACAGAAATGTGGAGTAGGTTATTACTAACGTTCGCCCTACTAATATTGGTACCCTTGGAATCTGGAATTTTAATTGCAGTTGGTATTTCTCTTTCTTTTGTATTTGGACTTTTTCCTTCAGATTTTAAAGGAGTTAAGGTTTTCTCAAAAGATAAATTACCTGCAGTGGATTTAAAACAAGTATGGATTTTTATTGGTTTGACCGCTGGTTATGAACTTACTCAAATCATTATTAATAATAGCGACATCTTATTGGTGAAGCATTATTTTGATGATAAACAAGCAGGTCTATATTCATCACTGGCCTTAATTGGTAGGGTAGTATACTTTGTTGCCTGGATGTTTGTAATGCTTTTAATGCCTACGGTAATTCAAAAACAAAAAGATGGTGAACCAACGGCACCCGTACTTTTTAAATACGTATTTTTTATTGGAACATTATCTGCATTCATTGTGGCGGTATGTTATTTACTGCCCAATTTGATCATCACTTTAATGTTCGGAGATGCCTATTTAAGTATTGCTCCGCTACTTTGGAAATATGCGTTGGCAACTTCGTTGTTTGCCGTCTCCAATATTTTTGCTTATTACTTTTTATCACTTAACCAATACTCGCCGGTAATATTATCGGGCTTATTGGGCTTTTCACAAGTAGCATTGATCATGCTTTACCATGGTGGACTTGAAACTGTGGTACATATGCAGATAATAGCAATGGTCATATTATTGGTTGCGCAACTATTATTTTTCATCATTAAGAACAAAACTGAAACAAAAATTATAACGAAATAAAAAATAGGGTTTTCATATACCTCATGTCACTTTATATAACCTAGTCTATTAAAATTAACCACAATGAAATTAGCAATTGTAACCGCATATCCGCCCAGTAAAGTAACCTTAACAGAATATGGTTATTATTTAGTGAAACACTTTAGGCTTCAAAAAGAAGTAACTGAGTTGATACTGATTACCGATCGTACAAATGAACCAAAAGACTTGAATTTTGAAGGTGATGGTTGTAAGATTACGGTCAAAGAATGTTGGAGTTTTAATAACTACAGCAACATATTTAGCATTAGTAAGACCATATCACAAACAAAGCCAGATGCCGTACTTTTTAATCTGCAATTTTTAAAGTTCGGGGATAAAAAAATACCTGCTGCACTAGGGTTAATGCTACCCTTCATTTGTAAATCTAAAGGAATACCTACCATATCATTGTTACACAATATTCTTGAGCAAGTAGATTTGGAAAATGCAGGTTTTACTAAAAATAAATTATTACAAAGTATATACAACTTTATTGGCACTACGTTGACCAAATTTGTATTGGCTTCAGATATTCTTGCGGTAACCATAAGTAAATATGTAACAACCTTAGAGCAAAAATATAAGGTTAAGAATGTGGCCTTAATTCCACATGGTGCTTTTGAAACTCCGCCAGAGCCAGATTTTAAACTTCCTGAAGGACCAAAACAGGTTATGGCTTTTGGTAAGTTTGGAACGTATAAAAAAGTAGAGATTCTTATAGAGGCGGTTGAAGAAATCCGCGCTAGAAGCAATGCCGATATTGAAATTGTAATTGCAGGAACGGATAGTCCTAATACACCAGGTTATCTTGATGAAATGAAACAGAAATATAGCCATGTGCCGCAGATCAGGTTTACTGGTTATGTAGCGGAAGAGGACGTGCCTAAAATATTTGGGGAAAGTGCGGTTACCGTTTTTCCTTACACATCTACTACAGGGAGTTCAGGTGTTCTACACCAGGCTGGTAGTTATGGTAATGCCGTTGCTTTACCAGATTTAGGAGACTTAAGTGTTTTAGTAAAAGAAGAAGGTTATGTAGGCGAGTTTTTTGATGCGCACGATACATCATCTTTAGCCAATGCAATTGAAAAGATCATTACCGATGATAGTTATAGAATTCAATTGGCAAAACAAAATTATAAAGCGGCATGCTCATTACCGATGTCCGATATTACACAAATGTATATAGATTACTTTAAGGCGATACAGAAGTCTAAGGAAACCGGATTTAATATTGATATTTCGACTATGGAGAAGAAATTGGTTCATTAGAATCGATATGGTTAGTGTTATAAGGGCTGACTTGTCACCAGCCCTTTTTCTATGTTTTCATTTACCTTAATATAATAGGATAAAATGAAATAGATAATTACTCCTTTTTAATCTGTTCCACCAATTCAAAATACGAAGGTTTTTTATTGCCCAATGTATCTATACAGCCAAAATAGTGCTGTTTTTTTGTTTTCCAGGGTAAGCTTCCTGCCACGGCACTTGGTACTTTTTCAAAATCATATAATGTCCAAAACATATATGGGACTTCGTTTTCTTTCAATACCTGTTGCATTTGACTATAGTATTCTTTTTGCCCTTCTTGGTCTGCACCTCTATAAAAATTCCACGCACCTTTGTATGATGATATACCGTACTCTTGAAGTAATTTAGGTTTGTTGGGCACAGCTGAATTCAAGGTGTCATAAGCTGTTTTGAAATCTTCGATATCCTTATAATAATGAAAGGATACAAAATCTACTTTATCGGCAAGTTCTATACCGGCTTCTGGGGTAGACCAACCTATAGTGACCGGATGTTTTTTGTCCCATTTTTTGATATTTGCAATCATTTGCTCTAACCAGTTTAGGACCCGTAAACGTCCGCGGGATTCAAAATCCAGGTCTGGTTCGTTTTTAATATCCCAACCTAGTACTGCGGGGTGGTCTTTAACGGCATTGACTATTTGCTGGGCGTGCCTGTGTGTTAAAGTCCAGTTAGAAACATCATAATCCCCATAGAAATCGAATAAAGTGATTAAAACGTCTAAATTGTGGGCTTCAGCGCTGTCTAAAAGTGTCTTTAACAGCTGCAGTTTTTTATGATCAACTTTATTTTTGCCAAAGTCTTCATACTGTATGAATATACGAATGGTGTTGAGCCCCATATCTTGTATGATCTTAAAATCTTGCTCTATAATTGTATCATTAAATTTCTTGCCAAACGTATCCCAAGGCGAATCTTTAGGGTAGTAGTTAATTCCTTTGATCTGGTTGATTTTCTTTAATTGGTCATCAATGTTTCTTGGCTCAATAGGCATTGTATCAACTGGTGAGGGAATTTCCTTTAAATGTCTTATCCGCCAAAAACCATCCTCCAAAAGCATCATTACTTGATAGCTGGTGGTATCTCTTTCGGTCAACAATAAAGTTTCTCCTTCATAGATTTCTTGGTATTCTTCAACGTTATAGTCTTTAAAAACGACCATGGTACCATCCGCCGTATAAAAGTCTAAAGCAGAGTTGTGGTTTAGTGTAGTGCGCTTGTACCAATGATTGTTTTTTTTGTTGAGGTCTATATTATCATAAAGCCTTACCCTTGCGCTATCGGTATAAAAATCCTCTATTCCGTATCGGTCATTTTTCTTATAGGCTATGTTTCTCACGTGCCATGCGTTCATATAGTCATTAGTGATTTCTGCCAGAGCTTGTTTTTCCATAGGTCTACCGGGATTGTCTAAACTGACCCAATCAAGATTTGGTTTGTAGACATCCTCCATGGGAACTTCTAAATGTAACATGGAAGTCTTATCTGCACCCGTATTCATAAATGCCCATGCAGCGCCAATACCATAAAGAACTAGTCCGTTGATAGCTAAAAAAGTAATTATGAGTACTGTTCTGTACAATGTTTTATTCAACTGTATCGCCATCTATATTTTTTATAAATTCTTTGGTTATACCTGCAGCGTTAATTTTAAGTTTGTATTTACCTTCCGCTAAAAAATATTCACCAAGAAAAATGTTACATACACCATTTTTGGTAGTGGTTTTTTTAGAGGAAATAAAAACATCATCCATATCATAGATGTCTAATTGCACTAGCAAACCATCTGGTATTAACTGCTTCATAAAACTTTCAAATGGTCCAATATCTATATTTCTATTTCCTTTTGAAAAGTGAACAGGATAGTCTTTAATGGCAGCGTTAAAGGTAAAGTTGGTGGTGTTACTTTCTGCTGCTCCGGTGACAAATGCTTGTATTTCCCACTCGGCCGCTTTATCCGGGTGTAATGTTTTTGCTTCTGCAATTCCGTTTATGGTTGTGCCTAAAGTATACAGGTAGGCATTTTGATCTGTTTTTATTACAAAGGTTACCAATGTGCCATTGGTTACTATGTTGCCATATTCGTCTTTAATAATGTCCGATGTAAAAGTGATGATCTGGTTTCCATCTGCATAATTATGAGCGCTAGCACTGCTAATGGAAAAATTTGTTGCATTATTTGGGTAAACTATTGTGGCAAGTTCTTTAGAGGTTGTACCGTTACACTCGGCCGTAACTAATATTCTGCCTGATTTTAAAGTTGACCTAACATTATAAAATGCGAAAAAACTCTCAGTTTCAATTTCTACTTCATCGATATTATCCTGAAACTGGTATTTTACGGTGACCTTAGTGCCATCGTCTAATGGGTTGTCAAAAGCGTCTGTGGGGGCAACGGTCAACATAGAGTAATCATTGTAGCCAGCCGTAACACTCCGAGGACCAAAATAAGATTCTATATAAGTGTCTTTTGGGGCGTTCGTGGCAATATCAAATTTTCCCTGTTTTATCATATGTCCATCCATTAGAAGTTCCCATCTACACGGACCGGCAACTCTGGTATAGTTTTTAGGAATATGGAACACCATGTTTTCTTTTTCGGATATCTCAGGGGACAAAAGCACACTTCCAAAGGCATTTTTAATGTGTAGTTTAAAATTATCAATGTCAATATCGGTTTTGAATACCATTGAAATAGCATCACCCGCAACGCTATGAGTAACATTAGAAACTATTTCAACGGTAGGTTGAGAGAATTCGGTAAGGTATTCTTCTTTTTTACCTGAACAACCAAGTAATATAAGTGCTAATATGTATAAGGCTGTACTGCGCATATTATTTTGGATTACCTATATAACTGTTAATCTCAAATTTCACATAGTCATAACCTTTGCCTTTAAAAGGTTGGCTCTGCTGTTTGCCATGAATCAATTTTCTGTCCGGAAAAATTTTATCTGCAATAGCTTTATTGGGCAACCCATTGACAAAACAATTTTCCAAACTGCTACTTATAACTTCTAAACTATCTAATGCCAGGGGTTTGTAATTAAAGAATTGTTTACGTTGAATACGTACCCCTTCTGTTATAAATTTATGATCTACCCAAAGTAACTCGCTATTTTCATCATAATAAGAAATGATCAATTGTGGTATGGTAACTTCTTGTACACCGGAGTTGAACAAAACACCCTCAAAACCCTGATCCGTATATTTTAGATCTTGTAATGCAACGTGTTTATATAAATCGGTATTTGCGGTATTACCAGCAGACTGTAAGTTAAACTTGGTCGGTTGTTCTTCAAAACTGACCGGCGTAAATTGGTCTGGATCAAAAGTAGGGGGTAAGGTGTCTTTTGTAGATGACCATGCTATACCCTCAAAGTTAATTTTAAAGGTAGTAGTTTCTTTTGGCATTAGCTTATGCTTAATTTGATGTTTGGCGTTATAATTAGCCAGTTCTTTATCATTATCATTGTATAATGTTGCTTTTATTACTACATCTGCGGGTGTATTATCTACATTTTGTAGCTCTCCAATTACACTGTATTGCCCCTTGTATTTTACCAATTTGGCAGATAAAATTTCTAATACGGGTTGTTTTAGAACATCTTCATGGTAGGTTTCTTGTGTGGTAATCTTTCGTCTACCATGATTGTAATAGGTTGTGCCGTTAGCTGTAAATAATTGGTCTGGCGGAATATCATTATCCACCTTAACAGATTTAATGTACCATTTGTTCTTACGTTTTACCAATTCATGATAATCATTATTGAAAACATTTTCCAAAGGGGTAATCCATCTTGTAGCTACTTTGGCCTTTGCACTATTTTCAGTCTCATCGTAAATTTCAATGCCTAAGGAATCCAGTTTTGCATAAGAACTTAGTATACCATCGGTAACTGAAACTTCTAGCATATACTGGGCTATATCAATATGGTCTTCTGGGTCAATATAAGAGTGTGCCGTAGAGAATTCTTTAAAGTCCAATGCATCATAATAGGATTCTACTACGTTAGTGGGTGACAACTGAGCAACATTTTTCACGTAGAATATATACATACCATATCCTAAGCAGATAAGTATCAGCAATGCCCACCAATGAGAAAAGGTTAATAATTTAGGAGGAAATCTGTTGTACGGCAATTCTAATTTCATGAAAGAATGTACCGGTGTCTTTCTGGATTTTAACAGTCTAACCCATATCATTTGGATATTTACAAATATAGCAATGAGCACGGTGGTTAACGGTATTACGCCCCACATGATCTTCATAATGGTAGGTACATCTTGTTTGGGCATAATTTGGGGTATGGGTGCAACATTAAGTTTTTCCCAAACCATGATTCCATTTTCTAATTGTTGCAAGCGCTGCCAACCGCAATAATAGAGTATAGGGTCATAGAACTTATCATTGGAGAAAATATACTTTAAGTTGTATTTCTCGGGTACGGTCAAAAACTGTTGTAAAGAACCTATACCTTCTACACCTCTAAATTTAGAGTTCTCAATTCTTTCAATGGCCCTTGTAGTCAATTCGGGCAATCGCCTTGCGGAATGGTAGTTGCCATCTACCGTCATGGCTCCGCTCTGGGCAGATAACCATGCCATTTGATCACCAAAGCCCAGTGGTAGATATCGCCATGAGTCATGCGAATCTGCACCCAAAAAGTTGACAATGGGCAACATTTTAATTTTAGCGGGTTGCGATGGTCTAAAATACCCCAAGGTCATGGTAAAGAGCACCATGAATAGCATTCCGCCTGCAATGAGACCGCCTAAGACCCTATGGTATACACCACCAAATTTAGATTGTATAAGTACCTTAAGGTCTCCTTCTACCATACGGTAGGCAAATTCTGCAAATATGGGCAATGCCATAATGGTAGCCCATAATGTAAATCTATCTAGGGTAAGAATATTAAATGCAGTTTCACCTAACATCATTAACGGAATAGGCGTAGTACCACCGGTTCCCAGAATGGTCAAAAGGGCAAATGACAATCCGAAGAATACATATCTTTTGCTAAAATATCTGTAAAAGAAATAAGGGAGTATAAATAGAAATACACCCCAAGGAATAATAAAAAATACCAGTCCAGATGAGGTTACCTCTAAGAAATTATCTCTAGATCCATGTGGTATGGCAACTTGGGTAATGGGGTTTCTTTTAGAATTGTACCAATAGGGAAAAATACAGAAAACCAGTAAAAAAATTGCGGTACCGCCAAACTTGGCTATACGCCAAAAATGCTGTAAAGTAGTACCCCAAAAGACTTTAAAGGTAAGCGCTTTATAAGAGTTTACTTTTTCTCTTGCAGCATCCATAACAGCCATACCCATTAATGGAGCTATAAAGAACACCATGCCGAACAAAGGGGTAACATGATGTGAGGTTACCGTAACCGCAAGCATGGTGGCCGAGGTTATAAAATATCTTGTTTTACCTGTTTTTATCCAAAGGTAAATTTCGGTCATTGCATGTAATAATATCGACAATGCAGAAACACTTGGCAGTTGCCCAAAAATGTGCAAGGTTTCTACAAATGTTGATGAAAATACGGCCATTACGGCACCGTAACCGGCAATTCTTCTGCTGCCTGTCATAAGAAGGGTATACCTATAGGCACCAGTTATAAAGAGTACGATGGCTATGAGTGCCACAGCATACATGCCAAATTTGAGTCCGCCAATGTATGAGAGAATTCCAATTAATTGATGTACTAACGGTGGGTAAGATTGTACTGTAAAACCGGTATACCATCTATACTCCCAAGGATCAAACCAGCTATTGGCATAATGGTCAGCAAAAAATAGGTGAATCAATGCATCGTAGGTAGACTCTAGAGTAAAAAAAATGGCAGAACCATGAAAAGCTAGCCCTACGATTAAAGCTAATATTAAGAGGGTGTTGGTTTTTTTCTCCAAAGTTTATATAAGCATCAAAGTCAATTAAAAGTACTAAATATAGCAGTTGAAGATTACATAGGAAAGCGATAATTCAAAATATTAGTAATATAATACTTACATGGTTGTATAATGAGCTTAATCGTAGTGATGATATTTAATATGGTCACCAATGTCCAAATGTGTATTTCTTAAAGGTGTTTTTGAAAGAAACTTCTTTTCATAGTCTATCTTTGTATTTGATTTAATAGGTGTTGAGCAAGATTCAAGTTTTTATTTTAGATACATTAAAAAAGCTATTCCAATATTTGGGCAGCACTCATTTTACCAAGTCGGTATTGACTGTAATTGCCGTAATTACACCACTGGGTATAGGTATTTCTACGGGTTATGCGGAAATAGGTGTGGCTATTTGTTTTGGTGCTTTTTGGTGTAACCCAAGTGATGTTCATGGCAGTTTTAAGCACAAGGTATATGGCATATTATTTTCTGCCGCTTTGGTTATGGTCGTTAGTTTTATAGGGGGTTACTTGCATTATTCTCCATGGTTGTCAGTAGTAATCTTAGGTGTGGTCAGCTTTGCAATTTCCATGATTTCCGCCTACGGATTTAGGGCTTCTCTTATTAGTTTTTCCGGTCTATTGGCATTGGTCATCAGTTTTGCGCATACTCCAGACCAGTTAAAAATTTATGAATTCTCTTTATTGGTAGGTCTTGGAGGTATGTGGTATCTGGCCCTGTCCCTTTTATGGTATAAGATAAACCCAAAAGGGCAGACCGAGGAAGTTTTATATGAAACTATTGGGAATACCGGTAAGCTATTAAAAAAGAGAGGTAAATTAATAGGTAAAAAAGCCAATAGGAAAAAACTCAAAAAAAGTCTTTTTTTACTACAGAGCGAATTAACTGAACAGCACAACACGTTACGTGAAATACTTATTCTTTCACGTAAGAATTCTGGTATATCGGTATATAACGGAAAGCGGGTTTTGGTTTTGGCTCAATTGATAGAAATGTTGGAAAATGCTGGTGCAAACCCTGTTAATTATTTAAAAATGGATGAGCAATTTCAAGGTTATCCTGAGTTTGCAAAACTGTTTCAACATATTATTTCAGAAATGGCAGAACAGTTACAGATGATCGCTGTAATTGGAAATAAGCCAACAAAAATTCCCAAGCACAATAAGCTGAAAACGCTGTTTAACGATTTGGATTACAAGATTCAAGAATTAGGAGGCATAAAAGATGCACAGGCCTATGAAGCTTTTATCATGTTTCAGAATTTTCTGGATTACCAAGAAAAACAGTTCGATAAAATTAAAAGAATCAAGTGGTTATTAAGTGATCATGATGTTGCGTCTGAAGAGTTTATAGATAAAGAAATATTAAAACACTTTTTAATTTCCCAAGATTATAGCCCGCGTATTTTGTTGCGTAACCTAAGTTTTAGATCTACCATTTTTAGGCATTCGTTGCGCATGGCAATTACCTTAATGATCGGTTTTGTTTTGGGTAACCTATTTTCTTTTCAGAATGCGTATTGGATCTTATTGACCATTATTTTAATAATGAGACCTAATTACGGTTTAACCAAAGCGCGCTCTAAAGATAGAACTGTAGGAACTATCATTGGCGGACTCATAGCCACTGTCATTGTGTTTTTGGTACAAGATGTTTATGCATATGCGATTTTGGCGCTCATCTCTTTTGTAATAGCGTTATCTATGCTTCAAAAGAATTATAAGGCATCGGCAATATACGTAACGCTCAGCATTGTTTTTATTTACGGTATTCTTCAACCAGATGTAATGACCGTAATACAATACCGTATTTTAGATACCCTTTTGGGGGCTGTGCTCTCGTACCTAGGTTTTTTGTTTTTATGGCCTAGTTGGAGTTTTCAAGAGATACGTAAAGATGTTGTCAAAAGTGTGGAGGCGAATAGAACATATCTGTCTGAGATTGCAAATTTTTATATTCATAAAGGCAATGTACCTACAAGTTATAGATTGGCACGAAAAAATGCATTTTTAGAGACTTCCAATCTTAGTTCTGCTTTTCAAAGAATGACGCAAGAACCGCATTCCAAGCAGAAAAACTTAAATGAAATTTATCAATTGGTAGAGCTAAACCATAATTTCTTATCCTCTTTGGCATCATGGAGTATTTATATACAGCACCATACAACTACAGAGGCTTCTGAACGTTTAAACAATATTATTACTAAGATCGATGAGAACTTAGAATCGGTATTGAAAATGTTATCTATTGATGCTGCGGATAAACAAGTTATAAATTTAGATGAGGTAATATCGTTTGAGAAACAACTGCCCAAATTTCAATCTGAAGAGGTGAATTTAAGTGCAGACGATTCACATAAATACAAAAGAAACCATCAAGAAGAACAACTGATTTGGGAACAGTTACGATGGTTGTATTCTTTAAGTGTCAATATGATGAAATTGACCTCTAGTTTATAAACAGTGTATTTAGGAAATAGGTTTTTATATTAATCATCAAAGTCCATAAATTCCTGTAGTTTTTCAAAGAATTGCCCAACATGTAGACCATCTGCCAAACCATGATGAACATGAACCGATACGGGCATTTTTTGAATGCCATCTACCGTATTCATTTTACCAAAACTAATTTTTGGGCAGCTGTCCGGAAAATCAAAATGCCTAGCATGGGAAAGTGATGTGAAATCTATCCAAGGTAATGATGAAAAATGAATTACATTTTCACCTGATAAAGCTGGCATTAGACTTTTGGAGTTTTTTACTTCTTCAATTCTAGGTGCTGCCAGGTCGCAAAAAGTATTAAAATCTTCATGATAATCAAGGTAGGAAAACCCAAAAGTACCATTTGATCTGTTAATAGTGGGCGATGCATTTATTACATCGTATTCATAAACCTTATCACCCTCAATACGGTATTTAAATGCTGTAATACTGTTTGCGGCTTTTAATGATTTATGCAAATAATACATGAAAAAGGAATATCCGTTTTCTTTTGATTTTTTGTAGGCAGTTGAACAATCTGTTTTAGCGGTAATGCCATAGAACGGTTCACTGAATTTTGAAAAAAAATTAAAGTGTTCTTTTCTAGACCATTCATGGATATTAAGTTCTTTTCGCATAGTATAATTTTTGCTCAATGAGATATTGAACTGCAAGATATTGGTTATTTTGAGTAATAAAATGTTTATTCAACGGTATGTCTAACAAGAACTTCATTATCTAAAATGACATTGGTAGTCCAAATAAATTGGGCATTCTTAATAGGGTCATCAAATAGCGTGGTGAAATTAGTATACGAAGGTTTGTTGTCCACACCAATGGTCTCATTTGTGTATGTTGATGCATCTTGCCAATCAGAGTCATCGAAATTGGTATGCATCCATCCTTCTGGTATTTGCCAATGTAAGGCGTAAAATTTGCTGCCGTCTTTTCTGCCATTGGTATCACAGTTTTTAGAATATCTATATGCACCATCTTCAGAAGTACAATTTAAATCTATGATAGGAGCCGTATAAAATGTTTGTGCTTTCCAGTCTTTGTTCGTAATGGCAATTGTTTCTTCTTTTCTATTTTTAATGACAGCCACCATACCGCCATCACCTGCATGAAAAGGTTTTCCCCTATTTTCTTCACAACCAATACCAAGGTGCTCTTCCCAATCTACCAATTTCATGGCTATGGTAAATGGTCTATTTACTTTAAATTTAATAACGCTTGAATTGAATTGCGTGAACGGAACTTTATCCTTGCCTACGGGTTTACCATTGACATACATTTCAAAATAATTGTCGGCAAAGATATATGCGGTAAAAACTTCCCCATCATTATCTATTTCAACAATATCCAAATCATTGTAATGAGACATAGCTTCTTGAGCAGTATTATAATTTTTTCCTTCGCACGCGTTGTATAAATCTATGGCAAACGGAAAATTTTCATTAGTATAGTTGGTTTCTGCCGGCACGGTCCATTTTTTTCCATCTGTAGAAGTAATTTCACCAACATCTGTTTTTCTACCACGATCACATTCGTAAATATCTTCTAGCAGGGTAGTGGCAATACCTTGGGTAACGCTTGCGGTGCCCTTATATGCTTTCGCCGTTAAAACGGTTGTGCTTTCATCGGTTTTGTTTTTTGGTTTATTTTCTCCACAACTATAAACTAAAAATAAAACTAGAAAAGGTAAGATGGTTTTAAAAGGATTGATATTCATTTTTAAATGTGTTGGTTATTTTAACTTGTTTAAAGTTATCGGTATTTTTAGAATAATAGAAGAACTGCTAGTTATTATTTAGCGTATTTAAAAGAAAAATACAGATGGTTTCTAACCATTTCAAAAAAAGAAAGAGTATTAAAATTCACCAATTTGATTTTGGCAATTAAAGTGAAAAATTAATTTTCAACGGCAGAAAGAGAAACGGGAATTTCATAAACCTGTAAATGAAAATAGGGTAGTGCGGCCAGTAAATGGTCAAAGATATCTGCCATAACATACTCATAGTTTTCCCAACGTTTATCTGAGCTAAATGCATATATTTCTAAGGGTATGCCTTGTGGCGTAGGTGGTAATTGACGAACCATTAAGGTCATTCCCTTATTTATGGCAGAGTGGGTTTCTAAATAATCGTTTACATATTTCCTGAACACTCCTATATTGGTCAAATTTCTACCGTTAATGGCAAGGTCTTTATTGATGTTGTTAGAGGTGTTGTAAGAATTGATCTGCTCGTTTCTGGTTTTAAGGTATGGCGCAATTAATTGTATTTTTTCAAATTCCTCCAGATCTGTTTCAGAAAGAAAATGTATACTTTTTTGACTTAAGATCAATGCGCGCTTAATTCGTCTTCCGCCAGAATCTTGCATACCACGCCAGTTCTTGAAAGAATCTGATATTAAGGCATAGGTAGGAATGGTCGTAATTGTTTTATCAAAATTCTGAACCTTTACCGTCGCCAATGAAATTTCAATAACATCGCCATCTGCACCAAACTTATCAAAACTGATCCAGTCGCCTATACGCACCATATCATTGATACTTACTTGTATACTAGCCACCAACCCCAGTATGGAATCTTTGAAAATAAGTAGAATAACGGCAGAGCCGGCACCCAGTGCGGTAAAGAACTTCCAAACTTGAATTTCGGTGATAATGGCGAAAATAGTGAAGATGCCTACGATCCAGGCAAAAATCATAAATACCTGTATGTAACTGCCCATAGGCTTATCTCTAAACCTTGGCTTGGTCTTTAAATAATCATTAATACTGGTAAAAACACTTTTAACTACATACAATGCAAGCACTACAAAAAGTACATGTAAAAATTTTAAAACAATTTCTGCGGCATAGTCAAAGCCAATAAAGGCAAAGGGTACAAATTCTATTAATATGCTTAACGGAACAATATGAGCCAAATATCTGGGCACCCTATTGGCTACCAAAAAATTATCGAAATTGGTTTTTGATTTTCTTGCTAGCCTTAATGAAACTGAACGTAGAACTTTCCAGATCAAAAGATCTAAAAACCAAGCCAACACTAATGCAACTATTAATAATATGGCTAAATTAAGATATGATGCGGCAGTAGTGCTTAGTCCAGCTTCTGTAAGATAATTAAAGAGTATTTTATGAAAATCGTCGTTCATTTATCATGTTCTTTCAACCATACAAAGGTACTATTTGTGAAAGCAACAAGTTAAACTGTTAAGGTAATTTTATTATTTACTATGTATGGCCAGTACGGGTACTTCTGCATAATAGCCCAGGTTGTTCAATGATAGTCTCCCAAAACCAAATCTTTCCCAAAATGACGGTTTTTTGTCTACATAACTGATCATATTTGAATGCCTTATAGCTACAAAACAATTTAATGCAATGGCCATTTTAACATTGCGCAAGGTGTTAAAGCTATGGGCTACGTCTTTAAGCTGTTTACGTAGTTTTACTTTGTTCCTCTTTTGACCAAAACTTAGGTTGCTCGGCTGTTCTAAACTAAGTACTTGTATGCTTGCGTTGCTTAGTTTGGCAATAGTAACCAAATATTCAATTTCAGATTTTTTAATGTTCGTATTAAAATTAGTGGTCAATACAATTTCTTTGGGTTGATTGAAATCTACATTGCCGGGAACAATTAATATTGGATTTTCCTTTACGTTCTTTAAAATTTCCAAGGTATGTTGACCATATGCTGCTTCGTTTTTGTTTGCCGAGCCTTTAGCTCCCAATACAAGTAAATCAAATTGTATCTTCTTGTTCAGGTTTTTGACTGCACTTAAAAGTGACATAGACTCAGATACTGCATAGAAACTATGCTTGGTATTTTTGTTTAAGCTATGTAATCTGGCAATGGTTTCTCTTAAACCTTTTTTAGAATTGTTTTCTGATGTTTTATTGAACGCTTCATCTGGATCAAGAAGGCTTAAACTATCAAGACCATATGTTTCTTTGGCATAGGCATGCAATATGTAAAAGCTACACTTTCTATCTTCAAACAGCTTTATAGCGTAAAGCATGGCATTCCATGAATTTTTTGAGAAATCTGTGGGTATTAATATACTGCTTTCCATACTGTACGTTTTAGTTATTGTTAATATTCTTTTATTAAATTCAATCCATGACTAGTATACTTGTCTTAGGCAATCATAATGTTTAAATTTTGTTTATCAACATAGAATGGTTTGTTGTAGTCATAATGCCATGTTCAGGTTAATATGTTCGTTTTCTTGCTCCACTTTTTCAATAGTAAGTTTTTGTTCCCCGACCGGAAATTCCCATTGAACGGTATCACCTTCACTATATCCCATAACTGCTGCACCCATAGGTGTAAGAATTGAGATTTTATTGTTTTTAATATCACTGTCCGTAGGCATTACCAGTTTAAACTTTTTGTGCCAACCGCTATCAGAAACTATGGTGACCATAGTATTTAACCGTATTACATCTTCGTGCATATCGTTAGCGTCTAAAATAATAGCAGTTTCTAGTTCTGATGCCAGCTTTTTAACAGATTTACGCAAGGTGTTATCTTTGTAATACCCAGATAGGTTCATTAATCTTTTAAGTACTACAAACTCTTTTTTTTCTATAACCAGATTTCCGTACTTCATATGCTGTGTTTTATGGTTGTACATTTAATTTTAATAGCTTGTCCATTGCCATTCTAAGCGTAGCCGAGAACATTGGCTAGCTTATTTCAAATAATTTCGACCACGCTCGTTGTGGCAGTATTACATATTAAAATTTTTTATTGTTTGTTGATCAACTATGTATATCAAGGAAAAATACCTCGTTGTACATAAGCTTCTTCCAATCTTTCAATAGCAATGATGAATGCGGCGGTACGCATATCCACATTTCGCTTTTTAGAGGTCTCGACAACCGTGGTGAAAGAGGTTGACATTTTCTTTTCTAATTTCTCCATAACCTCGTCTAACGACCATATTTCGCCATTACGGTTCTGTAGCCACTCAAAATAACTACCTATTACACCACCAGAGTTGCAAAGAATATCGGGTATAATTTCAATCCCTTTTTTTAGTAGTATGTTTTCGGCGTCTACATCGGTCGGTCCATTTGCACCTTCAGCAATTAAATACGCTTTAATCTTATTGGCGTTCTTTGCCGTTATCTGGTTGCCCAATGCGGCAGGAATACATATATCACAATCTAACGAGAAAAAGTCTGCGCTATCAATGGTTCTTGCTTTAGAGAAACCTAAAATACTTCCCTTATTACCTTGACTATAGGCCAGCAATTGGTCTACGTTTATACCTTCTTCATTGGTAATACAACCATATGCGTCTTGTACGGCAGTTAAAATAGCGCCTTCTTTTTCTAAGAAATAGGCAGCCCAGTACCCTACGTTACCAAAACCTTGAACAATGAATTTTTTGTCCTTTAGGTCAATGTTGTTATTTTTTGCCCAGAATTTTATAGTTAGAAAAACACCGTAGCCCGTAGCTCTATCCCTTCCTTTAGAACCGCCTGCACCAATTGGTTTACCGGTAACTACATGCATATTGGTGGAGCGTTCCGCCGGTGATTTGGTAGACATGTAGGTATCAAGTATCCATGCCATGGTTTGCGAATTGGTATTCACGTCTGGAGCAGGAATATCTAACTCAGGTCCAATATTGTCGCCCAAGGCATAGGTGAATCTTCTGGTAATACGTTCCAATTCGGAATCTGTATATTTCGTGGGGTCTAACTGTATTCCTCCTTTGGCTCCACCATAGGGCAAACCTGCTAAAGAAGTTTTCCAGGTCATCCACATTGCTAAAGCCTTGGCAGCATCTATATCTACTGTTGGGTGGTAACGTAGCCCACCTTTGTATGGGCCAAGAGAGTTGTTATGCTGCACTCTGTAACCGGTAAAGATTTCAACTTCACCATTGTCCATTCGTACAGGAAAATGAACAACAAATTCATTGTTGGTAACCTCAAGAATTTTTCTAATGTTCTTATTAAGGTCAATAATGTCTGCGGCATTATCAAACTGTCGCATTACATTTTCTAGCATACCTTGTTTAGGTGCTTTTTTTGGAGCTACTTTTGCTATCATTATATGTAGTTTAATACTAATTCATTATTTAATTCACTGCTAGACATTTCATTGGATATCACGGTAATGGGTTTGTTGGTGAAATCCATAAAATGAACATATTCACTGCACGAATGAATGTTATATTTATCTTTTGTGATCGAACAATAAGAATGGTGCGTACAAGTGGAGCATATGCTGCGCATATAATTTTTCATCGAGCTCATATTATGATGTATTAAAGTGTTCTTACTGTTGTTTGTTATTCTAAAACCGTCTGAGGTTTAAAAGGATAAAAAATTAACGCCAAAAGGGTAATGCCAATAAGTACTAATAAGGCAAATGCCAGTTTGGACATTAGAATATTGTTGTCTAAAGTTTTATTGGAAAGTTGAGTAAGTTGTTTGCTTTCTTCTAATTGTATTTTTGCTAGTATATTTAAATTATCATCTATTTCGGAAAGAGTTTTTAATGAGGTTGACCTTATGCTGCTTTGAATACCGTTATTGGATTGTAGCTCTTTATCTTCCAATATTCTTAGCTTTTTAAATTTGTCGGTCAGGGTATTTAAGGTATTATATTCGGTAGTGGTCAGTTCTGTAAGTGCCACTTCATTCAATAGATTTTCTACTTTTTTATTTTCTTCTTGGTTTAAAATAAAATCATGAGCTGTAAGTCTTAGTTCTTTTTCATGGAAGATGTTATTTAGCTGATAAATAAAATCTTGAACCTTAACCCTATCTTCATACACGGTATTTACCGTTGTTTGCAACGTAGTAAAATGTCTTTGGTACAATCTATTTGAACCCAAAACCAACAAAAAAGTGATGCCTAAAATAAAGATGGCATGCATTCTTTGCTGTGTTTTTAATTTTGAGAACATAAGTGTTATAGAGTTTATATTATGATTGTACATTTTGCGTTAATAGGAATCCACTTGGTGTTTTCTTAATAAATCAGCCAACCTATTTATAGAAGCCAAGTGGATTACATCAACCAACTAAAAAAAATTAAAGGACTTGTAATTCGCCTGAGTTGATAGCGTCTTTGTAGTCTGCAGTTACTACTGTATGACTACCAAAAAAACGACCACCATCATTTCTTTTAATTTTAATTTGTGTAGTACCGTCCTTTTTTTCCTTAACTGAGGTAACTACAACTTTCTCGCCATGGGCCTGCCTATAGTTGGCAATACCACCACGTTTGATTATAAAATTTTCTCTTGGAAAATCTATGTGTTTGTACTTGTGCGATTCGGGTTTTCCTATTTCAAAAACATCACCAACACGAACCTCTGGTTGTGTAGAAGTGTTGTCTTGAGCGGTTAACATACTTACTGAAAATAACAGGGCAATTGCATATTTTATCATAACTGAATAATTTTAGAATTAATTAATATTTGTTTTTAAATGGTTGAAACTTTAGGAGTGATTTTGTTGGCTTGGTTTGGTTGGATAACTTTTTCTATGACCAGGGACATCATTTCACCGGGTAGCCCAAATGAAATTCTATCACCTACGGCGCGACCTATTACCGATGCACCTAAACTGCTGATTACTGAAACTTTGTGCTGTTTAGCATTGCTTTGCTCAGGTGGTACTATGGTAAAAGTTTGATGTACGCCCGATGCTCCGGTAACTTTTATGGTTGAATTAATAGTTACTATGTCAAAAGGGATATCTGCAGTATTCAAAACCATGGCAATACCCATATTTTGAGCTAGAAGTTCTAACGCGTTTTTATGCGCATAATCTTCAATAGAAAGATTATTCTCTAGATGATTTTTAATAGCGATGAATTCGCTCTCTTCCAAAACTAGACTACCGTATTTCATCTACTGCATTTTTAATTGTACTACGTATTACCAAACAAGTGGTAGTAGCTTTATTGTTCGCAATAGAAAATGCAAAGGGTATGCCCTTAAAGTGATTATTTGAAAATATGTATTGTAAATTATTGATTATCAATAATTTACAATATTAAAAATAATTTTTGATAATACCTGAAGTGGGGAGTATTTACCCGATTGGGTAGAATTTCCCCGATTTTATTGGCACCGCCAAAGGGTATAATACGCTGAGGCTTGTCTCGAATTTAAAAGTTTGTTTCCTTTTGAATGCCTCATGGGCATGCTCTGAGGTGTTTTATTTTAGTTTTTCGCGTAAAGTTTTACGATCAATCTGAAGAATTTGAGCGGCTTTGGTTTTGTTTCCTTTCGTATGAACCAATACACGTTGTATGTATTCTTTTTCCATTTCATAAAGTGGACGTAACCCATTATCAGGAAAATCAATTTGATATTTTAAGGCTTCTGGCAAATCTTTTACTTTAATAATACCATCGGACATTATTACGGCGCGTTGAATAATATTTTCAAGCTCCCTTATATTACCGGGCCAATTATATCTTTCAAGAATTTGAAGCGCTTCAGGGGCAATACGGAGAAGGCGGTCCTTAAATTCTATGCCATATTTTCGTATAAACTTATCGGCTAAAATAGAAATATCGGATTTTCTTTCCCTAAGTGGTGGCACGTTGATCTCTACAACGGTTAACCTATAGTAAAGGTCTTCTCTAAATGAGCCGTTTTTTATTTCATCTTTTAAATTAGCATTCGTAGCGGCAATAATCCTTATATCTACTTTTTCAACTTTTTGAGATCCTACCCGTGTAATTTCCTTTTCCTGTAAGGCACGCAATAACTTGGTCTGTACTGCCAGTGAAGCAGTGCCTATTTCGTCTAAAAAGAGTGTACCGCCCTTGGCAGCTTGAAAAAAACCGTTTCTATTTTCATTTGCACCGGTAAAGGCACCTTTTATGTATCCAAACAGTTCCGCTTCTTGTAAGTTTTCTGGAATAGCCCCACAGTTTACTGCAATGAAAGGTTCTCTAGAGAATTTACCAGAATAATGTATGGCCCTTGCAACCAGTTCTTTTCCGGTTCCGCTTTCACCGGTAATTATAATGGTAGCTTTGTTGTCTTTGACCCTTTCTATAATATTCGTCACTTTTTTAAAAGCGACTGATTCTCCTACCATATCTGA
This sequence comes from Maribacter sp. UBA3344, assembly GCF_002362375.1. Classification (NCBI taxonomy): domain Bacteria; kingdom Pseudomonadati; phylum Bacteroidota; class Flavobacteriia; order Flavobacteriales; family Flavobacteriaceae; genus Maribacter; species Maribacter sp. UBA3344. The sequence continues at coordinate 339,769 of NZ_DERI01000011.1, forward strand.
ATATAGGTTAGGGGAGGCAGTGGTAAAATTATGGTTTTTTCTGTGGGCATTTTGTTCAAATGCTTTCTCTATAGCGTCTTTAAGTTCGGATTTAGTAAAAGGTTTTGTCAAATAATCTGTGGCACCAGATTTTATGACTTCTAAGGAGTCTTCTACAGAAGGGTAGCCGGTTACCACCAATTTAGGAATCTCCGGGTAATGTTCATTTGCAAACTTCAGTAATTGTAATCCATCAATTTCTGGCATTTGAATATCAGTAATAATAAGATCTATAAAAGTATCCTTCAAAATAAACAAGGCCTCTTTAACTGACACCGCCTTATAAGTATGGTATCCCATAGCTTGTAAATGCCTTTGCAAAAGCTCTAGAATATCTATATCATCATCTACTATGAGTATGTTCTCTTTGCGCAAATCCATAATTACAATTTAGGAAAGTTGACCGTAAAAATAGTTCCTTTAGGCGTATTCTGTTCATGCTCTATGGTACCTTTATGGCTCGTAATAATACCATGAACTACACTAAGGCCTAAACCAGTACCTTCACCTATAGGTTTGGTAGTGAAAAAGGGTTCAAAAACCTTATCTTCCAATTCTTTTGGTATACCTTCTCCTTGATCGGCAATTTTTAAAAGAATATGATTTTCTGTATCTAGGACTTTTACTGAAATAATACCATTTTCTGGGGAATAATAAATGGCGTTCATAATTAGGTTGAACAATACTTGGGTCAATTGTACTGTATCTGCCTGTAAAACCAGATCTTCATTTTCATAAGTTGTTACTAGTTTAATTTTTTTATCACGTAATGATGGTGCTAGTAATTTTATAACGCTTGTTACAATAGGAATTAATTGAACCCTTTTCATTTCTTGCGGCATTTCGCAAGCAAAGAACATAAGTTTTTTAACGATTTCTCTACTAAAAATGGCACTGTCCATAATTTTTTCAAGATCTCTGACAGACTGCTTATCCGTCATTTTATCGGTAAGAAGTTCGGCAAAGCCAAGTATATTGGCCAATGGGGTATTTAATTCGTGAGCTATGCCAGCTGTAATCTCACCTAATATGTGCAAACGATCGGTTCGCTCCATTTTTCGTCTTGTAAGAGCTTCACTGTCACGAATTTGTTTACGTTCTATAAGATTGCCAACATCTAAGGCAACGTTGTTCAACAACGTTTGTTCCTCTATTAAAAAGTCATCAATACTATATTTTTCTGAAGGATAGCCAACCATTACCTCACCCTCTAACTTATTAAAGACTTTTATTTTTGAAGATAAACAGACCATATTTGGCTTAAAGTCGTCTGTTTGTACAGTGTATTCACCAACTTTTAGAAAAACTTCGGTTACTTGCTCAAATTGCCATGCCCGTTTTAAGCAATAAACAATGGCTTCTAAAGATGCATCAATTTGATCATAATCTGCATTTACGATAATAGAAGTTACCTCATATAAACAGGTTAGTTCTTTTACGCGTTCCTTTAATTTTGCCTCTGCCGATGTCATAACTATTGTTGTTCAATTTGCTTTATAAAGGTCAACAATATTTGGCAGAAATGAAATGTGCAATAGGTTAAACCTTGCTATTTTCATTCAAATTATGGTAAACTAGATAATTAAAAATTTTAAAAGATATGTGAAGGTTTAAGAGGCTTTTACACCATTAAAAATGAAATCCATAAATTGCTTTTCAAGTTCAATAGGGTTAATACTAGTATTGCTATTGTCTACATACTTGTTATAAGACCATCTCAATGACGACACTATACTATTTGTGGCAATTTCAATGTTCATAGGTCTAAATTCTCCTTTCTCTACACCGTCTTCCAAAATAGAGGCAATTTTAAAAATATAGTCTGATCTTTTGGCTACATATTCACTAAGTGCAGGCTCCTTTAAATTTCTCCATTCATTTGCCATAAGTGCCAGCTGGTATGGTTTTTCAAATGTGAATTGTATGTGTTTGGAAATTACCATTCTCAGCTTATCCTTTGGTGAAAAAGTTGAATCTATAATATTATCCATATAGGTTTGAAATTCTTTGGTAATCCCAATCACATAATTTTCTAAGAGGGCATCTTTAGAGTCTATATAATTATAAATATTAGCTACCTCAAAGTTCATGCGTTCTGCAATATCTCGCATGGTAGTGGCTCTAAATCCTTTTTCATGAATCAATCTCAAGGTTTCCTTGAAAAATAAATCCTTTTTTACACTCTTCGCCATCATAATACAAACATTATAAAAGTAATTAACAAACGTTATTCTTTTAATTAACAGTATAAATATAATTTTATTTCATTTTAACATTTAAATATGTAAGAAATTATTTGATTTTTATCCGTTTCATACGAAATGATCACTAAAACAATAATTATTGTCTGTATACTTTTGTAAGAAAATACATTATATCTTAGATTCACATACAGAAAGGGCTATTTGACAACAAATAATAATACCCTTATAAAACCATTGTTATTTTTGATTTATCATTAATTTTTTAATGAACGCTTGTTCATGTAAAAATTAAGACAATAATCTTTTAAGTAAAGAATTCGCGGAATATGAAACTAATGCACGCTTACTTCACAAGACAGAGAAATTCACAGAAGACGAAAATGAACAGATTTAATTTTTTGTTTAGTAGACTTTTAAGTCTATGTGCTAATCTGTTAAAGACAAATACATATTCTAAATATAAAAGCCCTGCATACTTACAATCTTGTCTGGTTGCAATTGTGCTGTTTTTTGCAATTGATGCCAATGGACAGAATTTTGAAAGCGTATCTATAACGGGTGTTTCAAGTGGTACCGTTGAAGATGCCTATTTTAATGCTACTTCACCTACTATACCGGCATTGGCTTTTGTAAGAGTTCAAAAAATTGGCGGTGCGCCAGGTAATGGACAGATTGCATATTCTAATACTGTAGATAATTTCTTTTATTTGAATCCTTCGAACAGTAATACCAATGCACCTTCAAGAATAAGAATTAGTTTTTTACAAGCGGATCAGACGACCTTGATACCTGTAAATGATTTTAGGATAATTATAAATGATATTGATGGTACCCCGGCTCCTGCTGATCCTAATGTACCCATAGAAAATGAAGCGGTGGGTACAGACTGTAGTAACTCCGTACGTTTTACGGCTACTGATATTCCCACGAATATTGCAATAGACACAACGCCGCCAACACTTTTGTCGGCAGGTACGGAATCTGAAGCAAATGGTCCTGAAAGTAATTTAATGTTCGAGTTTAATGATGTAAATTTTATCGAATTTGATATTTATGCCAACCCTGGATTTATAAAAGAATTTGATCTCAACCAAAGTGAATATCAGATCAATACATTTTTGTACTCTGTTTGTGTTGGTGATTCTGACGGCGATGGTGTGTTTGATAATGTTGATATTGATGATGATAATGACGGAATTTTGGATATTGTTGAATCTAATGGTAATGATCCCAATGGAGATGCTGATGGTGACGGCCTACCTAATTATCAAGATGTTTTAGATAATTCTGGGGATGGGGTTCCTACATATAATGCTAATGCCGATGGTAGTGTTACCAACTATACAGATGCAAATTCTGATGGTGTACCGGACGTTTATGAGGCTAGTCAAGATAATGATAGCTTTCCAAATCATTTAGATTTGGATTCTGACGATGATGGTATTCCAGATAATATTGAAGCTCAAGCTACAGGTACTTATGTAGCACCGTCTGGTAACGATTCCGATGGCGATGGTTTAGATGATAATTATGAAGGAACAGGTAACCAAGGATTAATACCTGTTAATACAGATGCTGCTTTTGTAACATCGGATAATGTTCCAGATTTTTTAGATCCAGATAGTGATAATGACGGAATACCAGATACGGTAGAAGCATATGATACCAATGGAGATGATATTCCGGAGATAACATTGTCAGGTAATGATACAGATTTAGACGGTATTGATGATAATTTTGATCAGAATGCTGGCGGAATAGATGACCCAGATGCAGCAACGAACAATAATCAAACTCCAAATACTTTTCCAGATGATGACCCAGCTGGTGGAGAAAGAGATTGGAGAGATCCAAGAGATAGTGACGGTGATGGTACAACGGATAACAATGATACGGATGATGACAATGATACCATTTTAGATGTAGATGAATATGCAGGTCTTGATCCTTTTGGTGATGAAGACGGTGATGGAATCTTAAACTTTAAGGATGTAAGCCAAGATGTAGGAAATACCGGTGATGGTACCACTACAATATATACAGATGCAGATGGCAATGGAGTTCCTGACGCTTACGATGTGGATAATGATGGTTTACCTAATCATTTAGATATAGATAGTGATGGTGATGGTCATTTAGATGCCACGGATCCAAATCCGTATGCACCAACGGCTCAAGATGAAAGTGCCAATGCTACCTTAGGCGTAGCTACAAATATTAATATTTTAAGTAATGATGATTATTTGCCAAATAATGATGCTAATAATCAAGGAACAACTGCAATAACCAGAGTTGGTGGTACTGCAGGCGGTACGGCTATTTTAGATGCTCTTACTGGTGAATTGGCATATACCCCTTTATTGACAGAGAATGGGTCAACAGTGACGGTAATTTACGAGGTCTGTAATACCGATCCGGACCCAGATGTTTGTGAAACCGCAACGGTTAATATTACGGTAACCAATGATCCGGATACCGATGGTGATGGTACGCCAGATTCTAGTGATGACGATGATGATAACGATGGTGTCCTAGATGGTGATGATAATGCACCTTTTGATCCAAGCAGTTGTCAAGATTTGGATAATGATGGTTGTGATGATTGTTCTGCTACAGCTAATAATGATTTTTCTGTAGGCGCTAACTTTGATCCTGCAAATGACGGTACGGATACGGATGGTGATGGATTATGTGATGCTGGTGACCCAGATGATGATAATGACGGAGTTTTAGATGGTGATGATAATGCACCATTAGATCCAAGTAGTTGTCAAGATTTGGATAGCGATGGCTGCGATGATTGTTCCGCTACCGCAAGTACGGATTTTTCTGCGGGTAATAATTTTGATCCTGCCAATGACGGAACGGATACCGATGGTGACGGATTGTGTGATAGCGGTGATACGGATGATGATAATGACGGAGTTTTAGATGTAAATGATAATGCACCTTTAGATCCTAGTAGTTGTCAAGATGCGGATGGTGATGGTTGTGATGATTGTTCGGCAACGGCTAATACCGATTTTTCTGCCGGTGCTAATTTTGACCCTGCAAACGATGGACTTGATACAGATGGTGACGGAATTTGTGATACTGGTGATACTGATGATGATAATGACGGAGTTTTAGATGTAAATGATAATGCGCCCTTAGACCCAAGTAGTTGTCAAGATGCAGACGGCGATGGTTGTGATGATTGTTCCGCTACGTCAAGTACCGACTTTTCTGCGGGTAATAATTTTGACCCATCAAATGATGGACTTGACACAGATGGAGATGGATTATGTGATGCTGGCGATCCTGATGATGACAATGACGGTGTTTTAGATGGAGCTGATAATGCACCTTTAGACCCAAGTGTTTGTCAAGATGCAGATGGTGACGGTTGTGATGATTGTTCCGCTACATCAAATACCGATTTTTCCGTAGGTAATAATTTTGATCCATCAAATGATGGTATAGATACTGATGGTGACGGAATTTGTGACTCTGGTGATGATGATGATGATAACGATGGCGTTTTGGATGGAGCTGATAATGCACCTTTAGATCCTAGTAGTTGTCAAGACTTGGATAACGATGGTTGTGATGATTGTTCGGCTACGGCAAGCACTGATTTTACAGCAGGTGCTAATTTTGATCCCGCCAATGACGGTACCGATACTGATGGAGATGGTACTTGTGATTCTGGTGATGACGATGATGATAATGATGGTGTTCTTGATGTAAATGATAATGCACCATTAGATCCTAGTAGTTGTCAAGATTTGGATAACGATGGTTGTGATGATTGTTCTGCCACGGCAAATAACAATTTTTCTGCGGGACCTAATTTTGATACTGCCAATGACGGTACCGATACTGATGGAGATGGAATTTGTGATTCTGGTGATGACGATGATGATAATGATGGCGTACTTGATGTAAATGATAATGCACCATTAGATCCTAGTAGTTGTCAAGATTTGGACGGTGACGGTTGTGATGATTGTTCGGCAACGGCAAGTAATGATTTTTCTGTGGGCAATAATTTTGATCCATCAAATGACGGTATAGATACCGATGGTGACGGAATTTGTAATTCTGGTGATACTGATGATGACAATGATGGTGTTCTAGATGGTGATGATAATGCACCGTTAGATCCAAGCAGTTGTCAAGATTTGGACGGTGATGGTTGTGATGATTGTTCTGCAACGGCAAACAATGATTTTACTGCAGGAGCAAACTTTGACCCTGCCAATGATGGTGTAGATACTGATGGTGACGGACTTTGTGACTCTAGTGACCCTGATGATGATAATGACGGTGTAGAAGATGGTTCAGATACTGCACCTCTTGATCCTTCTATTTGTCAAGATTTGGACAGTGATGGTTGCGATGATTGTTCAGCTACTGCAAACAATGATTTTGCTGCAGGTAATAATTTTGACCCTGCCAATGATGGTGTAGATACTGATGGCGATGGTATTTGTGATTCTTCGGATTTAGACGATGATAATGACGGTGTGGCAGATGGTTCAGATACTGCACCATTAAACCCATCAATTTGTCAAGATTTGGACAACGATGGTTGTGATGATTGTTCCGGCACCTCAAGTACCGATTTTTCTCCGGGAGCTAATTTTGACCCTGCCAATGACGGTACGGATACAGATGGTGATGGCTTATGTGATTCTGGTGATGACGATGATGATAATGATGGTGTTTTAGATGTTGATGATGATGCACCACTAAACCCATCAATTTGTCAAGATTTGGATAACGATGGTTGTGATGATTGTTCCGCTACGGCAAGCAATGATTTTTCTGCAGGTGCTAATTTTGACCCTGCAAATGATGGTACGGATACTGATGGTGATGGTTTGTGTGATTCTGGTGATACCGACGATGATAATGATGGGGTTCTTGATGGCTCGGATACCGATCCATTAGATCCTTCGGTTTGTCAAGATTTGGATGGTGACGGTTGTGATGATTGTGGGGCAACGGCAAGCAATGATTTTTCTGCAGGGGCTAATTTTGATCCGGCAAATGACGGTATTGATACTGATGGAGACGGAATATGTAACAGTAACGATGAAGATGATGATAATGACGGTATACTTGATGCTGTAGAAGGTACCGGTGATTTTGATGGTGATGGCATTCCTAATAATGAAGACCTGGACAGTGACAATGATGGTATACCTGACGTTGTGGAAACAGGCAATGGTAGTTTAGATCTTGACGGAAACGGATCTATAGATCCTGGTGAAAGTAATCATGGTTCTAATGGTATTCCAGATGTTGCTGAAGATGGTGGTACTGATGGAGCAGGTGTTTCTGGCACTCCTTTGAATAGCGATAATCAAGGCGGTCCAAACTTTTTGGACATAGATTCAGATAATGATGGTATAAAAGATTTAGTAGAATCACAGCCCGATGCTGGTTTGGTTCAAGCTTCTGGTGATGATACGGATAATGATGGTATTGATGATGCATTTGATGTTGATCAAGGAGGAAGTTTTACCAATTCACCGGTAAACACAGATGGAGATGTTCATCTGGATTATTTAGATTTGGATAGTGATAATGATGGTATTATAGATAATATTGAATGGCAATCCACGTCTGGTTACCAATCACCTGGTACAGATTCAGACGGAAATGGTTTAGCTGATAATTATGAAGTTCCGCCAGCCGGTTCTGGACAATCCATTAATGAACCTGAAAATTCCGATGGTCAAGGTAGTCCAGATTTTAGGGATACTGATTCAGATAATGATGGTGTTAGTGATACGGTTGAAGCATATGATATAGATGGAGATAATATTGCGGATACTACACCTTCAGGAACAGATGCTGATAATGATGGTCTAGATGATGCTTTTGATTTGGTTATTACGGGATCAAATGGTATTGAAGATACTAACGGGGCAACAAATAACAACCAAAATGTAAATGATTTTCCTAATGATCAAGATCCTTTTACTAGTGAAGTAGATTTTAGGGATGCCAATGTGCACTTGACTCCTATAGATACTGATGGTGATGGTGTTAATAATAGTGTAGATAAGGATAATGACAATGATGGTATTTTAGATTATGTGGAATCATTAGGTTTTGAACCTACCGATACCAAAGGAGATGATTGTGGTATTCCCCCCGGTTCCTTTGTAGGTGGTTCTTATATATCTTCTACCGGTAGTGGTCCGGGTACTGTTGGTGCCGAGTATCGTTTCTCTACAGTGGTGACTTCATCTCTTGGGGTGTTAGATGCAATTGTAGCTATAACCGATATTGACAATGCAACCTTAACTTCTATTGATAATGGTGGTTTTGGCAGCAATGACGCTTGGCAACCTAGTTTTGATGTAGGTGGTGGTGTCGGTGATGTTGGTAGTATGACCTTTAATATTAGGTTGGTGGCTACCGGCACGGATTTTCAGGTAAACCTTATTCGTTTCGGAGGTGTTATTTATGATATTGATGGAGCTAATACCGAAGAAAGCGTTACACTTGCAAGACCTGGTTTATATGCTGTTGATGGTAATACTTTGTTGAATATTTCAGAGAATTTGGCAACGGGTACCACAACATTTGAAGGACCTCCACAAACATGGTCAGGTGTAGATTTTGGACCAAGATTGGCTGTATATTTCAATTATTATGAAACTACCAATTTCACAGTAACATTTTCGGGTGAACTACAACCAGGATTTTCATCAAATGATTATTTAGGTTCCATTTTGTTTCAAACTTGTGATATCAACGGTTTGTTCACTTCATCGAATAATACTATGGCTGCTAACTCTGCTGGTTCTCCCTCGGGAACGCAATCGGGTCCTGGGTCTGCACCGGTATACACTATAAATGAAGGTATAGATAGTGATCATGATGGTATAGAAGATCATTTGGATATTGACTCTGATAACGATGGTATTCCAGATAATGTAGAAGCACAAACTACAAGTGGTTACGTAGCAAGAAATGCAAATACAGATGGCAATGGCAATGATGATACTGATGGCGATGGTTTAGGTGACGAATATGAAGGAGCAGGGGATGAAGGTGTTTCCCCGGTAGATACAGACGGTGACGGAATTCCGGATTATCTGGATTTGGATACCGATGGCGACGGACTTTCGGATACTGAAGAAGCTGGTTTTACAACGGCGTCCAATAATTTGGATAATGATCATGATGGTTTGTTTGATGATTATGATGATGTAGATACTACAGGTTTACCGTTCGATTCTAATGATGATCAAGACAATGGGGCATCTGATCTACCGAACAACGCGGTGATTACCACCTCAGAAGTAGATTACAGAGAAGACGGTATAGATGATAATGATTTGGATGGCATTGCGGATTCTGTTGATTTAGATGATGATAATGATGGTTTACTGGATACGGAAGAAAGTCCGTCCGGTTTAGATCCAAGTGCAGATGCAGATGCAGATGGGGTACTCAATTATCTTGATCCTGATTTAGGTGTAGATGATAATGGAGACGGTATTATTGATAGTTTTGATACCGACGGTGACGGTGTTCCAAACCATTTTGATTTGGATGCTGATAATGATGGTATTTATGATGTGGTAGAATCTGGCAGTGGTCAACCCTTTACCAGTGGAAGGTTAGACGGAGCTGTGGGTACGGATGGTATTCCAGATTCTGTTCAGGCTAGTGGTCAACAAGATAGTGGTTCAGTGAATTATACACTGCTGGATTCTGAGGCAACACCAGATGGTATTGCTGATTACTTAGAGTTGGATGCGGATGGAGATTTATGTAATGATGTTATAGAGGCAGGTTTTACAGATGATGATTCAGACGGAGTTTTAGGAGATGGTGCGCTTGTGGTAGATACTGATGGGGTTGTGACCGGAACCAATGTGGTTGACGGATATACTACGCCAAATAATGTGGATAGTGCTACTAATACTGATTTCGACTTTCAACAACCAGGGGAGACGGCTACAATTGCATCAAGTGCTGAACAACCACAAGATGTTTTAACCAATGGCAGTTCACCAGAAACATTTACCGTAACGGCATCTGGAATTTCCTTGGCATATCAATGGGAGGTAGATGATCAATCAGGTGGAGGTTTTGAAGCTATAGATGATGCAAATGGAACAGATATTTACACGGGTAGTACAACGGAGACATTAACCTTGACCGGTGCTACCGTAGCTCAAGACGGATTTGAGTATAGGGTGATAATTACAGATTTAACTTTTGTATGTTCTCCGTTAACGTCTGATGTTGCTTTACTGACTATTGATGTAACTGCACCGACTATTACTATAGATGTAGTTTCTACCGATGATATTATCAATGCGGTTGAAGATGATAGTGACGTTACCATTAGTGGAACAACCACAGGGGCTGAAGACGGTCAGACGGTAACAGTAACCTTGAACGGACAAACATATACAACCACGGTAACGGGTGGTGTATGGTCGCTGGATATTCCGGCAGTGGATGCACAGTCTTTAGATGCTACGGAAACAATCACTGCAGATGTTAGTGACCTGGCAGGAAACCCGGCAACAAAGGCAACAAGGGATATTGAGCATGATGATACCGCACCTACAATAACCATAGACGTGGTATCTAACGATGATATCATTAATGCTCTTGAAGATGATAGTGATGTTACTATAAGTGGAACGACTACTGGAGCTGAGGATGGTCAAACGGTAACAGTAATTTTGAACGGAGAAACGTATACGACTACGGTAACTGGTGGTGTATGGTCTTTAGACGTGCCTGCAACTGATGCACAAGCACTGGATCCTACAGAAACCATTACTGCAGATGTAAGTGATTTTGCTGGTAATCCGGCAACTCAGGCTAATCATGATATTATTCATGATATTACGCCGCCAACCATTACAATTGGTGTAGTGGCTAATGATGATATTATTAATGCTTTGGAAGATGATACCGATGTAACAATAAACGGTACAACAACTGCCGAGGACGGGCAAACCGTTACAGTAGTCTTGAACGGAGAAACATATACCACTACCGTAACTAGTGGAACATGGACTTTAGATGTGCCTGCGGCAGATGCACAGGCATTGGATCCTACGGAAACCATTACGGCAGATGTAAATGATGTTGCGGGTAATCCGGCTACACAGGCAACAAGAGATATTGAACATGATGTTACGGTACCAACGATAACAATAAATGTTGTAGCTGTAGATGACATCATAAATGCAGTTGAAGATGATAATGATGTTACCATAAACGGAACAACAACAGATGTTGAAGACGGGCAGACAGTAACTGTAGTGCTGAACGGGCAAACATATACAACTACGTTAACTGGTGGTGTTTGGACATTAGATGTGCCTGCTGCGGATATTCAAGCATTGGGTACTACACATACAATAACGGCTGATGTGAGCAACGATGCTGGTAACCCTGCCATACAGGCGACCAGGGATATTGAGCATGACGCTATTGCCCCAACTATAGCTATAAATGTTGTTTCTGCAGATGATATTATCAATGCGGTAGAGGATGACAGTGATGTAACGATCAGTGGAACTACTACAGGTGCCGAGGATGGGCAGATCGTAACGGTAACCTTGAACGGTCAGACATACACGGCAAGTGTAACTAGTGGTACATGGAGCTTTGATCTACCTGCGGCGGATGCTCAGGCATTGGATCCAACCGAAACGATAACTGCAGATGTAACCGATGTAGCAGGTAACCCTGCCACACAGGCAACTAGGGATATCGAGCATGATGTTACAGCGCCGACCATTACTATAGATGTAGTATCTAACGATGATATTATCAATGCTGTAGAAGATGATAGTGACGTGACTATAAGTGGTACGACCACTGGTGCCGAAAATGGTCAGACAGTAACCGTAATTTTGAACGGACAAACCTATACGTCTACTGTTACAGGAGGTACTTGGAGCTTTGATCTACCTGCAGCCGATGCCCAGGCATTGGATCCAACCGAAACGATAACTGCAGATGTAAGCGATGTAGCAGGTAACCCTGCCACACAGGCAACTAGGGATATAGAGCATGATGTAACTGCACCGACCATTACCATAGATGTGGTATCTACCGATGATATCATCAATGCATTGGAAGATGATAGTGATGTAACGATCAGTGGTACTACAGATGCAGAGGACGGGCAAACTGTGACGGTAACCTTGAACGGTCAGACATACACTGCAATCGTAACAGGAGGTACCTGGAGCTTTGATCTTCCTGCTACAGATGCACAGGCATTGGGAGCTAATGAAACGATCACTGCAGATGTAAGCGATGTAGCGGGCAACCCTGCCACTCAGGCAACTAGGGATATTGAACATGATGTAACTGCACCTACCATTGCTATAGATGTGGTATCTACCGATGATATCATCAATGCGGTTGAAGATGATAGCGATGTAACGATCAGTGGCACTACAGATGCAGAGGACGGGCAAACTGTGACGGTAACCTTGAACGGACAGACATACACAGCAAGTGTAACTGGCGGTACTTGGAGCTTTGATCTTCCTGCGGCAGACGCACAGGCTTTAGACCCAACCGAAACGATCACTGCGGATGTAAACGATGTAGGGGGCAACCCTGCCACTCAGGCAACTAGGGATATAGAACATGACGTAACTGCACCTACCATTAGTATTGATGTGGTATCTACCGATGACATCATAAATGCGGCTGAAGATGATAGCGATGTGACCATTAGTGGAACTACAGATGCCGAAGACGGACAAATTGTGACAATAGTGTTGAACGGACAGACATACACAACAAGTGTAACTGGCGGCACTTGGAGTTTTGATCTACCTGCAGCAGACGCTCAGGCTTTAGATCCAACCGAAACGATCACTGCAGATGTAAGTGATGTGGCAGGTAATCCTGCCACACAGGCAACCAGGGATATCGAACATGATGTTACAGCGCCGACCATTACTATAGATGTAGTATCTACCGATGATATTATCAATGCTGTAGAAGATGATAGTGACGTTACTATTAGTGGTACTACCACCGGAGCCGAGGACGGGCAAACCGTAACGGTAACCTTGAACGGACAAACCTACACTGCTGTAGTGACTAGCGGTACTTGGAGCTTTGATTTACCTGCGGCAAACGCACAGGCTTTAGACCCAACCGAAACTATCACTGCGGATGTAAGCGATGTAGCAGGTAACCCTGCCACTCAGGCAACAAGGGATATCGAGCACGACGTGGCTCCACCTACAATAGCTATAAATGTAGTGTCTACGGATGACATCATAAATGCATTCGAAGAGAATAGTGATGTAACCATTAACGGAACTACAGATGCGGAAGACGGACAGACCGTGACGGTAACCTTGAATGGACAGACATATACGACCACGGTAACGGGTGGTACTTGGAGTCTGAATGTACCAGTTGTAGATGTTCAGGCATTGGACCCAACGGAAATCATTACTGCTGACGTAATTGATGTTGCCGGTAACCCTGCCACACAGGCAACTAGGGAAATTCAACATGATGTTATTGCACCGATCATTACCATAGATGTGGTATCTAACGATGATATCATCAATGCGGTAGAGGATGATAGTGATGTAACGATCAGTGGTACTACCGATGCAGAGGACGGTCAAATTGTGACTGTAATCTTAAACGGTCAGACCTACACAGCAAGTGTAACTGGCGGTATTTGGAGTTTTGATCTACCTGCAACAGACGCTCAGGCATTGGATCCAACCGAAACGATCACTGCAGAAGTAAGCGATGTAGCCGGTAACCCTGCCACTCAGGCATCTAGGGATATCGAACATGACATAACTGCACCGACGATAACCATAGATGTGGTTTCTACCGATGATATTATCAATGCTGTAGAAGATGATAGTGACGTTACTATAAATGGTACGACCACTGGAGCAGAGGACGGGCAAATTGTGACAGTAGTGTTGAACGGACAGACATATGCGACAACGGTAACGGGAGGTACATGGACCTTTGATCTACCAGCTGCCGATGCTCAGGCTTTGGACCCAACCGAAACTATAACTGCAGATGTAAGTGATGTAGCTGGTAATCCTGCCACACAGGCAACAAGGGACATTGAACATGATGTAACGGCACCTACCATTACTATAAATGTGGTATCTACCGATGATATTATCAATGCGGTTGAAGATGATACCGATGTAACGATCAGTGGTACTACGGATGCCGAGGACGGGCAGATTGCTACAATGACCTTGAACGGACAGTCTTACACTGCAATCGTAACAGGAGGTACCTGGAGTTTTGATCTACCTGCAGCAGATGCCCAGGCATTGGATGTAAATGAAACCATTACTGCTGATGTATTTAATATAGCAGGTAACCCTGCACCGCAAGCTACACGTGAAATAACGCATGATGTAACGGCACCTACCATTACTATAGATGTGGTATCTAACGATGATACCATCAATGCAGTTGAGGATGATAGCGATGTAACGATCAGCGGTACTACGGATGCGGAAGACGGACAGATCGTAACAGTATCCCTGAACGGACAGTCGTACACCGCAGTCGTAACAGGAGGAACTTGGAGCTTGGATATTCCGGCAACAGATGCACAGGCCTTGAATGTAAATGAGACTATTACAGCCAATGTGAGTGACCTAGCTGGTAATCCTGCAGTGGCGGTTACTAGAGACATCGTTCATGATGTAGTAATTGGAATCGATATTGATACACCTATAGAAATAGATGATATTGTTAATGCAGTTGAAGATAATGATGTTGTTATAACAGGTACAACCACCGGTGTTGAAGATAATCAGATTGTTACAATTACTTTTGGTGACGGTGTAAATACAGTTACATCAACCGCAACTGTAATATCTGGAGTATGGACTGCTAGCGATGCAGATATTTCGACATTGACAAATGGATCTATTTTAGTAAATGCAGAAGTGTCTGACATACCGGGCAATAATGCTGTTGATTCCGAAACTGTAATTCTTGATAACACCGCACCAATAGCTGATAGCTTTAGTACATTCGATATTGATCCGGTATTGACAGGTAATGCAAGTGCCAATGAATCTCTTGTTATTGAACTAGATACGGATGGTGATGGATTAACGGATGTAACCTATAGCGTAATTGCGGATGCTAATGGCGAATGGAGTTTAGATACGGGTATGGCAACCCCTACGTCTGGTAATTTCCCTGTTCTTACTGATGAGGATGTTATAGAAATAATTGTTACCGATGCTTCTGGTAATTCTGGTAATGGTACGGTTACGATATCTGAGGATTCTGATAATGATGGACTTACCAATAACGAGGAAAGTGATTTGGGAACAGATCCTAATAATCCTGACTCTGATGGTGATGGTATTGTTGATGGAGAAGAAGTTTTGGTTGATAATACCGATCCTTTAAATGATTGTGACCATGTTGATGGTATGCCTTTGGGAGCAAGTGATTGTGATAATGACGGATTGACCACAGAAGAAGAAGTGACATTAGGAACCGATCCTAATAACCCTGATACTGATAATGATGGTTTAACCGATGGTGAGGAAGTAGACTTGGGTACAGATCCAAACAATCCCGATACCGATGGTGATGGAATTACAGATGGTCAAGAAGTTTTGGATAATACTGATCCTTTAGATGCTTGCGATTCTATAAATGGAACCCCTATTGGAACTTCTGATTGTGATAATGATGGATTGACTACCGATGAAGAAAATTCTTTGGGTACTGATCCTGAAAATGAGGATACTGATGGTGATGGCATCAATGATGGCCAAGAAATAGAGGACAGTACCGATCCACTTGATGGGTGTAGCTCTATTGGCGGTACTCCACCACAAGGTACGGCGTGTGATATTAGCATTGAAAGTGACCTTGTGAATCCAAACACTAACGGTGGTGTCTTTACAATCAATAATATAGAATCATTCCCAAATAATACAGTGAGAATATATAATAGATGGGGTGTGCTGGTTTTTGAAACTAACGGATATGATAACAATGGTAATGCATTTAGAGGTATTTCCAATGGTAGGGTAACGGTGAAAAAGAATGATGAATTACCAGTTGGTGTATACTACTATATAATTGATTACGCCAATGACCAACAGTCTAAATCAATGAACGGTTACTTATATATTAACAGATAAAAAAAAGAACCCCCAACAATAAATTAACTATGAAGAATCTATTTATAACTTTATTTTTACTTGTAGCATCCTTTTGGACGATAAGGGGGCAACAAGATGCCCAATATACACAGTACATGTATAATACCGTTGCTGTGAACCCGGCATATGCAGGGTCAAGAGGAGTTCTTAGTATTGCAGCCTTACATCGATCACAATGGGTAGGGTTAGACGGTGCACCAACAACGCAGACCTTGAATATAAATAGCCCTATTTCGGATAGAGTGGGACTTGGACTGTCTATCGTAAACGATGAAATAGGAAACGGTACAAACCAAGATACTTATTTTGATGCGGTATTTTCTTATACCGTACCTACATCCGAAGAAGGTAAACTATCTTTTGGGTTAAAGGCGGGCGGTCATTTTTTGAACATAGACTTTAATAGACTAAGAAATTATGATCCGTCTAATGCGGCCGTTGGGCAAACCAATATAGATAACAAGTTCTCACCTAACTTTGGAGCCGGAGTTTATTACCATACGGAACAGTTTTATGCAGGACTTTCAATACCCAATTTTCTAGAAACGGAGCATTTTGATTCTGGTGGAAATAGTAATTCTTATATAGCTCAAGAAAGAATGAATTGGTATTTGATAACAGGCTATGTTTTTGATATTAATCCTGATTTAAAATTAAAACCGGCATTACTTTTTAAGGCTGTAGAAGGTGCGCCATTGCAAGCTGATCTTTCTGCAACCGTTTTACTTAATGATACATTCTCCTTGGGTGCGGCATATAGATGGGATGCAGCCATGAGTGCACTTGTGGGATTTCAGTTGAACGAAAAATTAATGTTAGGTCTTGCATATGACCGTGAAATTACCGAATTGGGAAGTACATCGTTTAACGATGGGTCATTTGAAATCTTTCTAAGATTTGAATTTTTAACCCGCTATAAAAATATATTGGCACCAAGATTCTTTTAAACCTATTAATTATGAAGTATAGAATAAATAATATAAAGTGTTTACTAGTCATAGCATTATCATTTGGCAGTATGCTTAATGCACAGGATAAGAAAACAAAAAGGGCCAAAGCGGATTTTAATAGTTATGCTTATGCAGAAGCCATTGAATCTTACGAGGAATTGGTAAAAGAAGGTTATACTTCAGAAGAGATTCATAAGAATTTGGGAGATGCGTATTATCAAAAAGGAAATTATAATGCCTCAGCATACTGGTATGAGCAATTATTTGCAGAGCCACAGATAAATGTGGATACTGAATATTTGTATAAATATGCTCAGACCTTAAAATCAAGTGGGAACTACGAACTATCTCACGTTTGGATGCAAAAGTTCGCAGAACAAAAAAAAGGAGATATAAGAGCTATTAAATTCCAGGAAAATAAAGACTATTTAGATAAAATAAAGGAAAATAGTCAAAGATATGATATAAAGAATATTCCCGTGAATTCTGCTTCTGCTGATTTTGCCCCGTCCTTTTTCGGAGAGCAATTAATTTTTTCTACGGCGAGAGATACCGGTAGAATTTTAAAAAGTGTTCATAAATGGAATAATAAGCCATTTACAAATTTGTATACTACCAAAGTAACCGAGAATGGTGAATTTAGTGTTGCTGAAAGGTTGTCCAAAAAATTGAATAAAAAGACCCATGAGAGTTCTACTGCTTTTACAAAAGATGGTTCAACTGTTTACTTTACAAGAAACAATTCTAAAAATGGAAATTTTCTTAGGGATAAAGAAGGTCTAAGTAGATTAAAGATCTATAGGGCAACTTTAAATGATGGCGAATGGGAAGATATTATGGAACTTCCTTTCAACAGCGAGAATTATTCGGTAGCACACCCTACTTTAAGCAATGATGAGAGAAAACTTTACTTTGCTAGTGATATGCCAGGAACTTATGGGCAATCGGATATTTTTGTTGTTGATATCAACGAGGACGGCACTTTTGGAACACCCAAAAATTTAGGCAATGAAATAAATACAGAAAGTCGAGAAACATTCCCCTTTATTACCGAAGATGAGGTACTATATTTTGCATCTGACGGGCATCCAGGACTAGGTGGTCTAGATATATTTGCCACCAAAATTGATGATATGGATGCCTTATATATTTTAAATGTTGGGGAACCTGTAAATAGTGTGCAAGATGATTTTTCATTCATTATGGACCAAAAGTTAAAAAAAGGATATTTTGCATCTAGTAGAGAGGGTGGTGTTGGTAGTGATGATATCTATAGTTTTACAGAAACAAGACCTTTAGATCTACAATGTAGTACAGAACTTACAGGGGTGGTCAAAGATGAAAAAACAGGTGGACCTTTAAAAGATGCGGATATTAAGGTATACAATAGTAAGAATGAATTAGTATCTAGTTCAAATACCAATGGTACTGGAATGTTTACCACTGAAGGCAATTGTGCAAAAGGCAACTATAAGATTTTGGCTTTCAAAAAAGATTACGAAGAAGGCGAAAAAATCGTAGTTACGAAAAAAGGTAAAGATTTCAATGATATAGAAATTATTTTAACGCAGATTGACAAATCTGCACCAGTGGGCACAGACCTTGCTAAATACTTGAACATAGATCCAATTTACTTCGACTTTGACGAGTATTTTATACGAGAAGATGCAAGTATCAGTATTAATAAGGTATTGGCTTATTTAAATGAATTTCCATCTGTTAAGGTACAGGTACGCTCACATACAGATTCTCGTGCGAATGATGTGTACAATAAAAACCTTTCAGCAAAGAGGGCTAAGGCAACTGCAGATTATTTAATTAAAAAAGGCATATCCAGTGACCGTATTACGTATGAAGGATATGGTGAGACAGCGTTGGTAAATAACTGTAGCAACAATGTGCCTTGTAGCAAAGAAAGCCATCAACTAAATAGGCGATCAGAGTTTATAGTTGTAGAATAAACATTAAAATAAAAAAAATAAAAAAGTGGAAAAGAACTCAGTTCTTTTCCACTTTTTTTTAATTAAAATTTTTGCTGTTAGCAAACCTTCTTAAATTATATATTTTAAGTATCGACTTTAAACAAAAAAACCTTTCAATAGAAAATTGAAAGGTTTTTTGTGACCTGGCTGGGGCTCGAACCCAGGACCCTCTCCTTAAAAGGGAGATGCTCTACCAACTGAGCTACCAGGTCAAAATTTAAAAAGAACGTACTAGGTCAATGAGAGATTGAATCAACTCAAAGGTTTAAATAAAAAAGCCTCTTTTTTTTGAAGAGGCTAATATTTAGTTGTGACCTGGCTGGGGCTCGAACCCAGGACCCTCTCCTTAAAAGGGAGATGCTCTACCAACTGAGCTACCAGGTCAATAAGTCATTTTAGAAATTTGTTTCCCTCAATGCGGGTGCAAATATACGTCGATAACTTTATTTTGCAAGTCATTTTAGAGATAAATTTATTTTTTTTTGAAAACCCTATTATTTAGTCCAATTTTGTACAAATGAAAGAAGTGAAAATAGTTTTGGTAGGTTACATGGGAAGTGGTAAAACCACTGTGGGTAGAATCGTTGCTAACCATTTGAATGTTAATTTTTTAGATTTAGATGCTTTTATAGAGGAAGGTGAGAAAATGAGCATAGCATCTATTTTTAAAGAAAAAGGAGAGGTCTATTTCAGAAAAAAAGAAATAGAATATCTCAATAAAGTATTTTTAAAAGATGAGAGTTTTGTGCTATCATTAGGTGGAGGTACGCCTTGTTTTGGAAATAATATGGAGTTCATAAATAGTAAGACACCTAATTCTTTTTATTTAAACGTTGGCATAAATGAACTTGAAGAGCGTTTGGCAAAGGAAAAAGAGCATAGACCTATGATTTCTCATTTAGAAGATGACAAGTTAACTGAGTTTATTGGCATGCACTTATTTGAAAGAAGTTACTTTTATAACAAAGCGCACCATAAAATTAAAAGTAATAGGAATACCCCAACAGAAATCGCGGAGATGATCGTAAATAAATTAGTCTAAATACACCCTATCATTTTTGGTTTCAAAATGAACGTTTACATGCTCCTGTAATGAGGTGGATAGTGAAATTCCTTTATAATCCGCTTTTACAGGGTATTTTTTATGGTTTCTATTTACCAAGACTGCAGTTTTAAGCTGTTTTAAAGGTGTTTTAAGAAAATGATGAACTCCATATATCAATGTAGTACCAGAATTAAGGACATCATCTACTAATACAACGGATTTATTCACGAATTCCTCTTCGGCAATTGAGGTACGTACACCGCTTGTTAGGGGGTCTTTTTTATCCATTGATAACTTGCAAAGTACAATTTTTGCTTCAGTAATCTTCTTAAGTTTTGCCACGATTTTTTTTGCAAACTGCAGTCCGCCACCTTCTATACCCGCTATTATAATTTCTTCTTCATAAACGTTGGCTTCATAAATTTGATAGGCTATACGTTCAATTTTATGTTGAATCTGTTGATGTGAAAGTATATTTTGTTGCATGGGTTTTTCTTAAAACAATAAAGATAGTTATGTTTTTAAAAGTATTTGCTAATCGTGAGATTCTTTACTTGAATTATCGGGCGTTTGGTTTTCTTCTTTATTTTCGTTTGAGGGAGTGTCTAAAAAGTCGTCAATATCACGACGGTCTTTTTTTGTAGGTCTTCCAATACCTTTTTTACGATAATAATCTTTAGAATATTGCAAAAGCTCATTATGTTCAAAGGCTTCTTTTGGTGTGGTATCTTTTCTATAAATATTCACCAATTTAGCACCTACACGACTGGGCGGAATGTCAAGTACCGTTAATTTGTAGTCAATTTGATTTTTTCGTGCTACAATTTCATCCATTGGATATACTTCCCTACCTGGTTTGGCGGTAATACCATTTATTTTTACGTGACCTTTCTTACAGGCATTGGTGGCAATGTTTCTAGTTTTAAAATAGCGTGTACTCCACAAGAATTTGTCTATGCGCATTATGACCGGCATTTCTTTGTTAACTTCCAAACAAAAATAAGGGAAAATTGTATCTTGCGCGTTTAAAATAAATTATTGATGAAATTGAGAAATGCTTATTTGTTAATAGCTGGTTTGCTTATACTGGGGTCATGTAAAAATGATGATGATGCTATTGGTGAAATTGTGCCGCCAAGGTTATTAAGTGAGGTTACCGAAGAGGATGATGCCGAGATAATTGAGTTTTTAAAAACGCATTTCTACAATGAAGATGAGTTTGAGACTCCACCTGAAGGATTCGATTTTAAAATAAGGTTTGATACTATTGCTGGTGAAAATAGCACTAAACGATCAATTTATGATAGTCCTAATTTAATTACACAAACCATTACGGTTGATTCTGAAGACTTGGGAAGAGAAGATGATAATGAAGTTATTGATCAAACACTGTATACGTTAGTAGCTAGACAAGGTGTTGTGGAAGGTAAACCCACCATTGGTGATTTTTCTGTTTTAAGATATGAGGGGCTTTTGCTAGATGGTACTCTTTTTGACGCCTCTACAAATCAACCTATTCGTTTTAACCTTTCTTCGGTTGTGCAAGGTTTTGGTAATGGAATGAAAAATTTTCAGACAGGAAATGGTCCAATTGAAAACGGTGATGGCACGGTAAGTTATGAAGGCTATGGTATAGGTGCTATTTTTATGCCTGCGGCATTGGCTTATTTTGATTCGTCTCCAAATTCAGACGTGCCAACATATTCACCATTGATTTTTAAGGTAGATGCCTTTTCTTATGAACCAGATTCAGATTTAGATGGTGATGGTATTCCTTCGATCCTAGAGGATTTAAATGGAAATGGGAACCTTAATGATGATAATACAGATATTGATCTAGAGTCTATTTTTGCCAGATCAGCTAACCATAATGATGTTGATGATGACGGTGATGGTATATTGACTATTGATGAAATTGAGTTGGATGCCGATGGTAATTTTGTTGGCTTCCTAGATACGGATGGTGATGGTATTCCTGATCACCTGGATAATGATTTGTAGAAAAATCATTTAAAACATAAAAAAAACCTCTTAAGTGTACTTAAGAGGTTTTTTGTTATTTATTGTTTTCTTTATAACATTAAAGACAAACTCAAAATTAGCTGGTCTGGTCTGGTGTCTATTCTACTTGGACCTACATTTGTAATATTTGTATTGATAAAGGAAGCTTCGTTATCGTTAAACCCTCTTTCATACCGTAAATCAATTCCAAGTTTTCCTAAACTTACCCCAGCACCAATATTCATTCCAACTGAAAAATCGTTTTCTACATCATCAATGGTTATTCCGTCAAATTCAGTGTCTAAAATGTACTGAAAAGCTGGTCCGGCAAAAACGTGTAAAGGGCCTACAACGTTAATTCCTAAAAGTACCGGAACATCTAATTTACTCATATCAAAATCTGCTCCATCATAATCAGATTTTGTTTTGGTATATACCAATTCTGGTCTCAAGTATACTTTTGATGCTCCAATTTTCCCAAAAACACCAAGATGGTATCCTATGTTTCTATCCGGGTTTCTTGCTGCATCTCCAACAGATTCAAAATAATCTCCGTTCGCACTGTAATTTAATCCTCCTTTAATTCCAAATCCAGAATCGCTTTGGGCAATCCCATAAAATCCAGAAAGAGCTAAAAAAGCTGCTAAAATTGTTTTTTTCATATCGTTGTTGTTTTATGTGAAACTCGTATCAAATACAATACCAGAAGTTTCATTTCTCGTTATACCATGAGAACGGAGGTAAAATATCTTTATTGTTTTACTATTCAATTGGGTCAATTTCAATTCATTTAAAGCAAAAATGAGGGTAATGTAATTTAATTTGTTGATGAACATCTTTGCTTTTTATTAAGTTTTTACCACCAACAGTTCATTATATTTGCAGCTAGAATTAGAAAGTTTGAAATTTACATTACACACTACAGATACACAATCAAAAGCTAGGGCAGGAACTGTCGTTACTGATCATGGCGTAATTGAAACCCCAATTTTTATGCCTGTGGGTACGGTTGCCTCGGTTAAAGGTGTGCACCAAAAAGAATTGAAAGAAGAAATAAACCCAGATATTATTTTGGGCAACACCTATCATTTATTTCTACGTCCTAAAACAGAGATTTTAAAAAAAGCGGGCGGATTACATAAATTTATGGGCTGGGATAGAAATATTCTTACCGATAGCGGAGGGTATCAAGTATATTCTTTATCAGGCAATAGAAAGATAAAGGAGGAAGGGGTAAAATTTAAATCGCATATAGATGGATCTATGCATTTGTTTACACCTGAGAATGTCATGGAAATTCAGCGAGTGATAGGTGCAGATATTATCATGGCTTTTGATGAATGTACACCTTATCCTTGTGAGTATAATTATGCCAAGCGTTCTATGCACATGACGCATAGGTGGCTAGATAGATGTATAAACCATTTGGAGAAAACTCCATTTGAATATGATTATGCACAAACTTTTTTTCCTATTGTGCAAGGGTCAACTTATAAAGACCTTAGAAGACAATCTGCTGAATATATTGCAAATGCAGGCGCTGAGGGTAATGCAATTGGAGGACTGTCCGTTGGTGAACCAGCGGAGGAAATGTATGGTATGACAGAGGTAGTCTGTGAAATTTTACCAGAAGACAAACCAAGATATCTAATGGGAGTAGGTACCCCTATTAATATATTGGAGAATATTGCCTTGGGTATAGATATGTTCGATTGTGTGATGCCTACAAGAAACGCTAGAAACGGAATGTTGTTCACAGCGCATGGTACGATCAACATAAAGAACAAAAAGTGGGAAGATGACTTCTCCCCAATTGATGAAATGGGCACTACATTTGTGGATCATGAGTATTCTAAGGCATATTTAAGACATTTGTTTGCCGCCAATGAGTATTTAGGTAAGCAAATAGCAACAATTCATAACTTAGGGTTTTATATGTGGTTGGTGCGCGAAGCTCGTAAACATATCATAGCAGGTGATTTTAGAACTTGGAAAGATATGATGGTAAAACAAATGGATAAAAGGCTATAATGCTATCAATAATAGATAAATACATTCTAAAGCGGTATCTGGCAACTTTTTCGTTGATGCTTTTGTTGTTCATTCCCATTGGTATAATGGTGAATTTGGCAGAGCAGATCGGTAAAATGATCGATAATGAAGCCCCGCTGGATGAAATTGTTATGTACTATGTGAACTTTACCATTTACATAGGCAATCTATTATTTCCTATTTTCCTGTTTCTTTCGGTTATATTTTTTACTTCTAAACTTGCTAATAACACAGAAATTGTTGCCATATTAAGTTCCGGGGTGTCTTACGGTCGGTTTTTAAGACCTTATATTATAGGGGCTTCTATGATTGCGGTACTCATGTTCTTTATGACCATGTTCATTGTACCCAATGCCAGTGTAGGTTTCAATGAATTTAAATACAAATACTTAAAGAAGGGAAAACAAGATAGGGTAACCAACAACATATTTAATCAGTTGAACGAAACGGATTTTATATATGTGAGTAGTTTTGATCCGGCACGTCAATTGGGGCACAACTTTACTTTTGAACGTTTTAAGGAGAATAATGAACTGGATTTTAAGATTTCTGCAGCCAATATTCGTTGGGTAGACAAAGATTCTAGCTATCGCTTAACATCGTACAAAAAACGAACTGTTTTAGGTGATACGGCAATTATAGAAAGTAAACGTAGGTTAGATACCATATTTGCTTTTGATATAGGTGATCTTACGCCTGTTTCTTATGTGGCCGAGACAAAAAATCTTTTTGAATTGGATACTTTTATCAAGGATCAGAGAAGAAAAGGGGCTTCTAATATAAATACATATGTACTGGTTAAATATAAAAGATGGGCATTGCCTTTAACTGCTTTTATTTTAACGATAATAGCCGTATCGGTTTCATCTGTAAAAAGACGTGGTGGTATGGGAGCAAACTTAGCCTTTGGTATTTTAATTGCTTTTATATTTATCTTTTTTGATAAGGTATTTGGGACTTTGGCAGAGCAGTCTGGTTTTTCTCCATTGCTCGCCGTAATAATCCCTAATGTAGTATTTGGATGTTTGGCTTTTTATCTACTTCAAAATGCAAAAAGATAGAATATTAAATCTACTGCATTTACATTTCATTGTCTTTATTTGGGGCTTTACCGCTATTTTAGGTAAGTTGATTACAATTGATTCCTTACCATTGGTTTGGATCAGAATGGGGTTGGCAACACTTTTTATTGCGATTTATTTATTGTTTGCAAAGTTTAGTATAAAAATTTCAAGAAAAACATTTTGGTGGTTGCTGGGTGGTGGCGTTGTGGTAGCATTACATTGGGTAACTTTCTTTTTGGCAATAAAGGTTTCTACGGTATCGGTTGCTCTTGCCATGATGTCTACAGGTGCTTTTTTTACGGCATTAATGGAGCCCTTTTGGTATAAACGTAAAATTATAGGGTACGAGATTTTTTTCGGGCTTTTGGTGGTAGTAGGGCTTTATTTAATATTTAAAGTTGAGGCGCAATATGTATTTGGTATGACCATAGCATTGATATCTGCTTTTTTGGCCGCAGTGTTTTCGTTGATCAATGGTAAATTGGTTCAGAACCATAGACCCTCTGTTATTTCATTCTATGAATTGGGAGTAGGGGTTTTATTTTTGTCCATCGTTTTAATTGCTAAAGGAGATTGGAATATGTCCTTGGTTGTTTTACCTACTTCGGATTGGATCTATTTGTCCATTTTAGCTGTTGTATGTACTGCCTATGCTTTCATAGCTTCGGTCAAGGTGATGAAGATTTTAACGCCATATACAGTTATGCTTACCACAAATTTAGAACCTGTGTACGGTATTTTGCTAGCATGGTTTATATTTGGCTCAGAAGAAAAAATGAAACCTATGTTTTATGTGGGAGCCTTAATTATACTCAGTACCGTCATTGCGAACGGTATTTTGAAACAAAGAGCAAATATTAAAAAAAGGGTACCCAAGATTTAGGTATTAAAGTTTTATCTTTGAGCCGCAACTAAAGAAACTTTATTGAAATATGGAATATTTGGATTTTGAACTTCCTATTAAAGAATTGGAAGAGCAATTGGACAAGTGCATGGTAATTGGTGAAGAAAGTGATGTAGATGTTACTGAGACCTGTAAGCAGATAGAAAAAAAACTTTCTGATACCAGAAAGGAGATTTATAAGAACTTAACTGCTTGGCAGCGCGTACAGTTGTCAAGACACCCAAATAGACCTTACACTTTAGATTATATCAAAGCTATATGTGGCGATACCTTCTTAGAGCTGCACGGTGACCGTACCGTAAAAGATGATAAGGCCATGATTGGTGGTTTAGGTAAAATTGGTGATCAGAGTTATATGTTCGTTGGTCAGCAAAAAGGGTATAATACCAAAACTCGTCAATACAGAAATTTTGGTATGGCCAACCCAGAAGGGTATAGAAAGGCATTGCGTTTAATGAAATCTGCTGAAAAATTTCAGGTTCCTGTGGTTTGTTTGGTAGATACTCCGGGTGCATACCCAGGTATTGAGGCAGAAGAAAGAGGACAAGGTGAAGCCATTGCAAGAAATATACTTGAAATGACACGTTTAAAAGTGCCAGTTATAGTTGTTATTATCGGTGAAGGTGCATCTGGTGGAGCTTTGGGTATAGGTGTTGGAGATAAGGTGTTAATGTTAGAGAATACTTGGTATTCGGTAATTTCACCAGAGTCTTGCTCTTCTATTTTATGGAGAAGCTGGGAGTATAAGGAAAGAGCTGCAGAAGCGTTGAAATTGACTGCTACCGATATGAAAAAATTAAAGCTAATTGATGAAATTATTCGCGAACCTGCAGGTGGGGCGCATGCCAATAGAGAAAAAACTTTTGATACGGTAAAAAATAAAATTTCTGCCCATTTTGAAGAATTGCAAAAGTTATCACCAAAAGAATTGGTAAATCAGCGTATGGAAAAATATGCACAAATGGGTGTTTTCAACGGCTAATCTGCATTTTAGGCTTCAAAAAAATATACCGAGGATTTTATTCCTCGGTTTTTTTATGTTATCAACAGAAAATCGTAATTTATTAACAGTCAATTGTTAGTCAACTGTGAACATCGAAATCTATGTTTTTCACGTTAACTAAAGGTTAATTGTATACTTTCGCATTATGGAGAACACAAAACCTTTTGTTGGTCGAAAGATCGACAAATCTACTATTATAAACCTTGAGAAAGGTAAAATACCACCACAAGCCGTTGATTTAGAGGAGGTTGTGCTTGGTGCTATGATGATAGATAAAAAGGGTGTCGATGAAGTTATCGATATTTTGCACCCCGATGTTTTCTATAAAGATGCTCATAGGTTCATCTATGAAGCCATCTTTATTTTGTTTGAAGAATCACAACCTGTAGATTTATTAACCGTTTCTTCCCAATTGAAGAAATCTGGCAAATTAGAAGTTTGTGGAGGTGATTTTTACCTTATAAAACTGACCCAAAAAGTAGCATCTTCGGCGCATATTGAGTTTCATGCCCGTATTATACTTCAAAAATATATTCAACGTAGTCTTATTAAGATATCCGGTGAAATAATTGAAGAGGCCTACGATGAAGCTACAGATGTTTTTGACTTATTGGATACTGCTGAAGCTAAACTTTATGATGTTACCCAAGGAAACTTAAAACGATCTGCAGAGACCGCTCAGGATTTGGTGATCCAAGCAAAAAAGCGAATAGAGGAGATTGCTGGTAAAGAGGGGATGAGTGGTATACCTTCTGGTTTTGACAAACTAGATAAACTTACCTCAGGATGGCAGCCAAGTGATTTGATCATTGTAGCGGCAAGACCTGGTATGGGTAAAACGGCATTAACCTTGTCTATGGCAAGGAATATGGCGGTAAACTCAAATATGCCGGTAGCCTTCTTTTCATTGGAAATGTCATCGGTACAGCTTATTACCAGGTTAATTTCATCTGAAACAGGGTTGTCTTCAGAAAAATTGAGAACCGGTAAACTGGAAAAACACGAGTGGGAGCAGTTGAACGTAAAGGTGAAATCATTGGAAAAGGCACCTTTGTTTATTGATGATACCCCGTCACTTTCTATTTTCGATTTACGTGCCAAAGCAAGAAGATTGGCTTCTCAGCATGGCATTAAAATGATCATGATCGATTACTTGCAATTAATGACAGCTGGTGGTAGTCAAAAAGGAGGAAACAGGGAACAGGAAATTTCTACTATTTCTAGAAACTTAAAAGCCCTTGCAAAGGAATTGAACGTTCCGGTAATTGCACTATCTCAATTGTCTCGTGCGGTAGAAACACGTGGAGGTAGTAAAAGACCGGTATTATCAGATTTGAGGGAATCTGGTGCAATTGAGCAAGATGCGGATATTGTATCATTTATTTATAGACCAGAATACTATAAGATTGAAGAGTGGGATGATGAGGAGCATACACCAACTCAAGGTCAGGCAGAATTTATTGTAGCTAAACACCGTAATGGTGGACTAGAAAACATTAGACTTAAGTTTATCGGTAATCAAGGTAAGTTTGACAACCTTGATGATTTTGACTCTCCTTTTGAATTTCAATCGAAAATGAACGCAAACGAAGAGAATCCGTTCGCAACTAAAAATTTACCAAGTGCAGATGACGCTTTTGGCAGTAGTATGAACAATAGTCCAGATTTTGAAGAGGATAATGATGTACCGTTCTAAGTTTCGGTTCAATTAATATTTTTAAAAAAGTCCTCGTTTAGAGGACTTTTTTTATTTTGTTGCAATTGTTTTTCATTACTGTTCGTTATCTTAACTATAGTGGCTTTAACAAGTTCTTGGTTATTCTACCTTATTATTTGCTCTATCTTTGAGTGAATGAAATTAATAATATGTCTAAAATTGTAAGTTCAATTTTCTTTCTTTTACTATCGGTACAAGTATTTGCTTCATCAATTTTAATACCTATGGATGCCGATACTCAAAAAAATCATTTAAAAGCATACGGCATAACCTATTGGGTTTTGTCCAAACAGCAAAAAGTACAATGGTTACTGAATTACAGAGGCGGTTCTTTTTTATTGCCAGATGGGGAAAGTATTAGAAAAGAATGTCAAATAAGGGGAGTAAGCTTTGAAATAATTTCTGATGGACAGGCTAATGCTATTTTGGATGAAATTAGTAGCCCATCAAAAAATCAAGATGCTGTTATATTGGAAAAAGCGCCACGTATTGCGGTGTATTCCCCAAAGGATAAACAACCTTGGGATGATGCCGTAACAATGGCTTTGACCTATGCAGAAATACCTTATACCACCATTTATGACGAAGAGGTACTTGGGGATAAACTAGCTTTGTATGATTGGTTGCATTTGCATCATGAAGATTTTACCGGCCAGTATGGTAAATTTTATGGCGCGTATAGAGCAACCCCATGGTATATAGAAGGAAAGAAAAATGCCGAAAAATTGGCTAAAAAGTTAGGTTACGATAAGGTTTCAGAGGAAAAAAGAGCTGTAGCATTAAAGATTAGAAATTATGTGATCGGCGGTGGTTTTATGTTTGCCATGTGCTCCGCCACAGATAGTTTTGATATTGCTTTGGCGGCAGATGGTATAGATATAGTTGAACCTATGTTCGATGGCGATGCGTCTGATCCAAATTACCAGGCTAATTTAGATTATGGTAAAACTTTTGCGTTCACAGATTTTATATTGGAACGTAGCCCTCTTAAATATGAATTTTCTACTATTGATATGACCAGTAAAAGGGGAAATGTGCCTAAGGAGTCAGATTATTTTTCTTTGATGGATTTTTCTGCAAAATGGGACCCTGTGCCTACTATGTTATGTCAGAACCATACTTCTTTGGTAAAAGGATTCATGGGGCAAACAACTGCCTTTACACGCTCTGAAATAAAGCCGACTGTTTTAGTGTTAGGTGAGAATAAAATAAACGAGGAAGCAAGATACATTCACGGCATTAAAGGAAAGGGATTCTTTACTTTTTATGGCGGACACGATCCAGAAGATTATCAACATAGGGTAGGGGATCCAAAAACGGAATTGGAGTTGCACCCTACATCACCTGGTTATAGATTAATACTGAACAATGTTTTGTTTCCGGCAGCAAAAAAGAAAAAACAAAAGACCTGATTTTTATTTTAAGAGATTTCCAAAAAAAAATACCATTACCGGTAATAGCCGATAATGGTATTTTAAAACTGTTAATTTTAAAGATTACCAAGCGCCAATGAAATGACTACCTGTGGAATTGATTAATTCCGCACCTTTAGTTACTTCACCGGTTTCAGTTTCTACAATGTAAATGTTTCCATTTTGACCAACTGGAGCTTGAGTAAGATAGATTTCTGTTCCATCAACTGCATACCCTTGGTATTGAAACAATTCAAAATCTACTTCATAAGGAATATCGTTGATTAAGGTTGCTGTCTTTGCGTTCAAATCAACTAAGGCAAAAAAGCTTTCCCCTCTACCGGAAATACCTTCTGCAGACCCATCATGACGGTAAGCTAAAACAGCTTTACCATTGGCAGCAGGTCTCCAGGCTAAAACATAAGCACCGGTAACACCTAAAGCAGCATCTAGATTAAAATCATAAGAATCATCATATAAATTGTCTGCTCCAATTTTTAGGATATGAGAACCTTCTGGGTCACTTTGATTGGCTTGATAAACACTTCCATTGTATTCAAAAGCGTTAATGCTACGGTAACCATTAGTGTTTCCATGTCCTACTGTAGAAGTGATTATTATAGGGTTTTCCAAAGAAGGATAATCTACTACTATCGTTTTAGAACCTAAAATCTCATAATCGCTATCACTTTCAAGATCAGCTGCATTTTCTTCATCTCTAGTTAAAGTTGCAGGATCAACTTTATTCATACGAGCTCCAATGTATAATTTGTCTCCGGCGGCATTTAATGTTGGCATATCAATTCTACCAATGTAATACCCTTGAGATTCTAATTCTTCACCTATAGACAAATCAATTTGTTGGAAGTTGTTGATTTGAGAATCTACCAAATCTAATGTCACTATACCTACGGTTTGGCTTGTACGAACATAAGAATCATCTGTTACATCATCAGGAGTACCATTATCATCAACAATATGTTCAATATCTACCCTTACTGCACAGCCAGTTTTATCGCCATCAAATAATTTAATCCATCTAGGAGCAGTACCTACATATTCTGCAATACTAATTTCTGATCCTGTTTGTTCAAAATCTTGTCCTCCATTTACAATGTACTTGGTGTAATTACCACCCGTATCACCAGCGTAACTAATATTGAATATGGTATTGCCATCTTCTGAAGCTTGTAATCTTGCCGTTCTGTTAGATGGTGCTATAAAACCATTATTAAATGGGTCTATTTGTACCGTTGGGTCTTTGGCATCTTCACTAGTAACAGCATAAATTAATGTTCCACCGTTACCATCTCCAGGTTCTTCACCCATTTTAGCTCCGGCAATAGTTATCCATCTTGAAGCTACTTCTGCTTCTTCCGCTATCTCTTCTTGCTCTTCCTCTTCTTGTTCAGTTTCTGGAGTTACAGTGTCGTCATCGCTACTACAAGAAGCCATAAACCCTACTGCAGCTATAGCAATGGCAAATGATTTTAAATTTAATAATGGTCGTTTCATAATATATTCTATTTAGATATTTAAAAATTATTGATTATGTAATTCAGTTTTAGATAAAATGCTCTTCCTGGTTTTTGCACCCGTAAATTGTCATAGGCAACTTCATCAAATACGTTTTTGACATCAAGGCTTATAGAAACCCTTTTATTTGGAAACACGTAACTACATCCAAAATCTTGAATAAATTGGGTTGGAATTAAAAACTCTTCTAAACCTGCCACATTAGTACCTTGTTCCTCTTTATAGGAGAATTCATCTGTGAAGTAAGCATTGTAAAAAAGATTAAAACGTGCTGTATTTTGAATAAAATTATTGAATGAATACCGTAGCGAAGTGTTCATTGTAAACAAGGGAACATTTGGAGAGTTTACAATATTATCTTGAAGATTTTTTCTTTGAAGCGTTAGTTTGGACAGGTTGAAATTAAACCCAAAGTTGTCCTTAAAGTTATAGCTGATTTCTGCTTCTACCCCTTTAGAATTGGTTTCCCTATCAAAATTTCCATATTGAATAGTTTCTCCTAATTCTTGATTATCCTGAGCATCACCGGGAAAACCAATTAAATTTTGAATTTTTCGGGAAAATAGATTGGTAGAGACGGTAAGTGCGTGATTTTTTATGTTGAACCTTCCGAATCTAAAACCAAGGTTATAATTATTGCTGGTTTCTGGTTCAATGGTAAGGTTGGGTTCAATATTTTCTCCTGCATCACCAAATACTTCGTTCTCATTTGGTAGACGAATAGCTTTTTCAGCAGAGGTGAGAATGTTAAGATTTTTTATAAGCAGATAAGAAATTGCATACCCGTAACCATTATAATCTTTATTGCTTTGGTAAACTTCATCAATAACCTCTGTGGCGTTGCTGTTGAACCTAGGAAATGTATTCAATACCTTTTGTCTATAGTGCTTACCGAACAGATTCACTTTTAATTTATCATCAATAGCATTTAGCTCATAACTTAATGAGTATATATTTTTGTATATATCACTGGTTTGTTGAAAGGTGTTTTCTAAAAGCGATATCATTTCATCACTATCTTCCCGGTCAAGTCCGCTGTAGACGTGGTTAAGAAATACTTTATGGTTTTTATTTATTTCATAAGAAATTCCTGTTCTTATAGAAGCAACTTTCCTGTTGATGTTTAGTAGTGTTGGTCCGCCTTCTTGTTGGGATCCCCAAGAATATTCAAATTCATCGCCTTTGTAATCTATAGCTCTATTTCCGGTCCAGCTATATGCCTCGGCTGTGGTGTCATTCAAAATACGATTTCTCTCCCCAAATAATCCGGTAACATTTACATCTAAACCTTTAAAAAAGATATCTTTTTTAAGATATGTCAAATTAGCCAACAACGCATCGGACTCTAAAAATCTGCCTTTATACGGTATCTTAGTAACAAAAGCACCGTGTTGCACTTCTTTGTAATCATCGGAACCTGTAACGCCAATAAAAAATTGATCCGCCCATTTTACGTCAGTATAACCTGCCTGTATTGTTCCTCCGGTAGACCTATAAGCATCATTAAATCTTTTTGCTGTAATAAGTGTTTCTACACCTCCTAGACCTTTATCTACAATATTTCTTCCGCTAATTTCATAATCATTGTCAGAATAATTATGAAAACCAGAGGCTTTGACGGTAAAACCAGATTTATCAAAACGATACAACCCGTTAATGCTGGCTTGTAATGTATTAAACGATCCATAAGACACGGAAGCATTTAAATTATTACGTGCGCCTTTTTTCATTACAATGTTTATTGCTCCACCTAGTGCATCATCAGCCAAATGTCCGGGAATCACTCCCTTGTAAACTTCAATGTTTTCTATCATTGAAGGAGGAATACTGTTCAAACTAAAAGAAGAACCGTACATAGAAATGGGTATGCCGTCAATAAAAATACTAACCGAGTTTCCTGATAAACCATTTAAAGAGTATTCTACATTAGAACCAAGTCCGCCGTTTTGTCTAATTTTTACACCAACAGTAGTGTTTAATAATTCATTGGTCTGAATATTTCTAATACTGGCTTCTTCAGTTTTTATGGCATTAACAGCAAAACCTTTGGTTTCTATCTCCGTCTCTTTAGATTTGCCGTTAACATTGACTTCGTCTAGGTTTTCAACACTTTCCGATAACTTATAATTGACTGTAATTTTCTTTGTACTACTGGTAATTTCAACGGTTTTAAAAAGTGTTCTATAACCAATAAAAGAAACAACAACATTGTGTTTTCCTTGTGGTACATTTTCAATGAGGAAGCTACCGTTGTCGTCTGTTAAAACGCCTAGTTTAAGACCCTCTATCATCACAGTTGCGAAAGCTAAAGGATTGTTGTAATCGTCTTTAACAGTACCGGAAATAGAACTAAGTAACTCTTGAGAATGAACAGATGCAAAGAGTAATATAAAAATGACGGTAAAATGGTTTTTCATTTGGTTTAAAAAAGGTTACTATCTTTATTAAGATTTAGTCTAAATAAATTAGTTTTGCAAATCTAAAGAAGGAATGAAAAGACAAGTGCCGAGAAAGGAATTTAAACATACGCAAAAGGAAGTATTGGTTTGCGGTAGTCAATGTATATGAAGAAGGAATTGTTAAGGAAAGAAATAAAGGTAGAAGAACTGTTTAATAATAGTTTTCTAAACAATTCGGTACAGTTTAATGAGGTAGAGGTGACTACTAAGAACAATAGTTCTTTTATTAAGGGAGTGGAGTTTTCTAATGATGAAGTATTACAGGAATTTGATTCGGAGATTTGTGTTTCTAGCGATGAACATTTAATAAAATTGCACTTCTCATTAGAAGGTGCTTATGGTTATCAGCCGCTTAGACACATAAAGTATTTGGTGCAAATTCCAGAAAATCATTGTAATATGTTCTATTACCCAATTACAGAGGGTAGAGATATGTTTTTTAAGGGAAATGCAAAATCTTTTGAGATATACCTTAAACCTAGTTTGCTAAAGAATTTGTTAGGCAAAGAATTTGAAAAATCTTTTCAGAAGTTGAAGAATGCTATCCAAAATTCCAATTCATTTGTACTATGGGATAAGAGTAAATTTATTCCACCAAATATTCGTAGTAAAATAAATGAGATCATTCAATGTCCTTATACAGGTGAATTAAGAAAAAAATATTTGGAAAGTAAGCTTACGGTATTGTTGATAGATTTTCTTTTAGGAAGACAAACTTCAAGAGTATCTAAGAGTAATGTAAAACTTTTAAATTCCGATTATTTGGCCTTAGTAAGAGTTGAGGATTATATCAGAAAAAATTTGAAAGAGCCATTAAAAATAATTGATTTGGCAGATTTAGCTGGGTTTAATCCTACCAAGTTGAAAAGGGATTTCAAAAAGTTGTACGGGGTTACCGTATTTAAATATATCACTGCGTTAAGAATGGAAGTTGCCAAAAGTTTAATTACTCAAGACGGGGCTACAATTGCGCATGCTGCTTTTGAGGTTGGTTATGCTAATCCACAACATTTTACTACAGCTTTTAAAAGAACCATGGGGTATGTGCCTAGTGAGTTGAAACCTGCGGTACAATAGCATAGAAATCGTGTTTAATCGTCAAGTTGGCTAATCTTTATTTTACCAGCATTTTAAGTATGTGTTCAACACCATTATCATCATTGCTCAATGTGCTGTATTTGGCAACCTTTTTTACGTTTGGATGTGCATTTGCCATTGCAAAACCGTAATCTGATAGTGCAAGCATTTCTAGGTCATTATTGTAATCTCCAAATACCATTATTTCATTAGATTTAAGATTATAGCTGTCCATGACTTTTGACAACGCATATCCTTTATGAGCGTTCATGTTAGATATATCTAACCAGTTCTCGCCAGACACTTTAACTTTTAAATCTTTTTCAAAATGTTTTACAAATGGGTATATAAATTGTTCTGAACTCTCAAAATGATAAATGGCAATTTTTATTACTTCGGAAGTAAACGTATTTAAGTTATCTATGATTTCAAACTCGGTATAATATTCTGCCAATTTATTTACAAATTCATTCGATTTATTGGTTAAATAGGCTTGATGCTTACCGCAAAGAACAGGGTGTATATTGGGTATTTTATTTAAAGTAGCTAAGATTTCTGTTACTCGTTGTTGGTCTAATGGCGTAACTAGAATTTCGGTATCTTGCTTTTTGGCAAATCCACCGTTCTCGGCAATTACAATTATTTCGTCTTTTATGGGAGCAAGCTTATCAATTATACTATTGTATTGTCTGCCACTGGCAGCAACAAATGTGATGTCTCTAGATTGTAATTCTTTAAAGAGCTCAAAGAATTGTTCACTGACTTGGTGGTTAGAGTTAAGTAAGGTGCCATCCATGTCCGAAACAACCATTTTAATCTTTGATAAATCCATAAATTATTTAATTTATGGTAAAGATATTTGAATGGAAGTTAACATGTACTTTAAAGATCAAAGTTTTACCTTTAATTAATAATTACCAGGTATGAAGTTATTTCAAAAACAGTTTAGTTTACCACCTTACCAAAGAGGTTTTCATATTATCACCAGCCTAATCTTAGAACGTTTACCAGAGATTCAAGAAATTGATGTCGGTATGCTACAGGTATTTATTAAACACACATCTGCTAGTTTAACCATTAATGAAAACGCAGATCCCACAGTCAGAGAAGATTTTGAGTCCTATATAAATAGATTTGTGCCTGAAAATGAACCTTATTATAAACATAATTATGAAGGTTCAGATGATATGCCTGCACATATAAAGGCTTCATTAATGGGAGCGTCTGTTCAAGTGCCCGTGTCCAATGGGAAATTAAATATGGGAATATGGCAAGGTATATATTTATGTGAACATAGGAATTATGCCTCGGGCAGAAACATTGTTTTAACCTTGTGGGGAAGTTGATATTTATTTAAATTAAAAGAAAAACATAGTTTATGACTACGGAAGAATCTATTCTGAACAAAATTCAAATACTGATTACAAATCATTTTGAAACACCAGAAATGGCATTTAATTTTTTTGATGAGGATAATGATCAAAAGTTGACCAAATCTGAAATTGTAAAATTGTTGAAACAAGCAGAAATAAGTGGATTTATTAGAGGTATTGTTTCGTCAAAATTGATTGAAGGTTATGATAAGAATGGTGATGAGCTAATTGATTGGCAAGAATTTAAAGCGGCTATCGCTAAAATTAAAAAATCCGATTCGTAAGAATCGGATTTTTCAAAAGTGAGATTGTTATTAATTTATTTTACCTGGTCTACAACTGCCTTAAAGGCATCTGGGTGGTTCATTGCTAAATCTGCAAGAACTTTTCTGTTAAGTTCAATGTTATTAGCTTTTACTTTTCCCATAAATTGAGAGTAAGACATTCCATGCTGTCTGGCACCTGCATTAATACGGGTAATCCATAATGAACGAAAAGTTCTTTTCTTGTTTCTACGGTCTCTGTAAGCATATAACATTGCTTTTTCAACCGCGTTTTTGGCTACTGTCCAAACGTTTTTACGTCTTCCAAAGTAACCTTTGGCTTGCTTCATTACCTTTTTTCTTCTGGCTCTTGAAGCTACTGCATTTACTGATCTTGGCATTTCTTTCTAATTTTTTGTAGTAGGCGTCCTTTTTATTTTAAGGAACTTTGATTGCCTAACTCCATGGTTAATAATTTTACCTTTTTAAAGAACTAAAATTACTTTAAACGTAATTGTTCTTTAATGCTGTTAACATCATGTTGGTGAACCAATGTATCATGAGTTAAAGCAAGCTTACGCTTTTTAGACTTTTTCGTAAGAATGTGACTCTTAAAGGCGTGCTTTCTTTTAATTTTACCGGTACCCGTTAGCTTAAAACGCTTCTTAGCACTGGATTTTGTTTTTTGTTTAGGCATTTTCTCCTAGTTTATATATTAATCTCACTTGTTTATGCTGAACTGTCCACCAATGGCGGACAGCATTCAGTATTCTAATATTCGATTTTAAAAACCGAAATTTTATTTTCCTTTTGTCTTAGGAGCTATGAACATTGTCATACGCTTTCCTTCTAGTTTAGGCATCTGTTCAACTTTTCCTAATTCTTCTAATTCAGATGCTAACCTCAATAATAAAATCTCACCTTGGTCTTTATAGACAATTGATCGTCCTTTAAAAAAGACATATGCTTTTAATTTTGCTCCTTCTTTAAGGAACTTTTCGGCATGTTTCTTTTTAAATTCATAATCGTGGTCATCAGTATTGGGACCAAATCTTATTTCTTTAACAACAACCTTTGAAGCTTTCGCTTTCATGGCTTTATCCCTTTTCTTCTGTTCGTATAAAAACTTTTTATACTCCATAATCTTACAAACAGGAGGGTCTGCCTTTGGTGAAATTTCCACCAAATCCAAACCTAATTCTTCTGCTTTTTCAAGAGCCTGAGGAAAAGGATATACACCTACTTCAACATTGTCACCAACTAACCTAACTTTAGGGGCCGTAATCTTCTCATTAATATTATGAGGATTCTTATTTTCCCTTCTAGGTTGCGGTCTAAATCTTTTACGTATTGCTATGACTAATTCTTTTTAATTAAACTTTTATTTAAAACGTCTTTAAGGTACTATTTATTTCTGTGTTAACCAAGTCTGTGAACGTTGCAATGCTTATTGCTCCTAAATCTTCACCTCCATGCTTACGAACAGATATAGTGTTGTCCGCCTCATCGTTTTCTCCCACGATCAGCATAAAAGGTATCTTAGCCATTTCTGCTTCTCGTATTTTCTTGCCTACAGTCTCATTTCTACTGTCTACAAGGGCGCGAATTTCGTTATTTTCTAGGGATTTTAAAACTTTTTCGGCATATTTTTCATGTTTTTCGCTTACAGGTAAAATTATGGCTTGTTCTGGGGTAAGCCACAATGGGAAATTACCTCCAGTATGTTCCAATAATAAAGCTATAAAACGCTCCATGCTACCAAATGGGGCACGGTGTATCATCACGGGTCTATGTAGCTCGTTATCACTGCCTTTGTAGCTTAAGTCGAATCTTTCAGGTAAGTTGTAATCTACCTGAATAGTACCTAGTTGCCATTGTCTTCCAAGCGCGTCTTTCACCATGAAATCTAGTTTAGGACCATAGAAGGCTGCTTCACCGGCTTCAATCACAAAATTTAATCCTTTCTCTTTAGCGGCATTGATGATAGCTTGTTCTGCTTTTTCCCAATTTTCCACTGAGCCAATGTACTTTTCCGGATTGTCCAGATCACGTACAGAGACCTGTGCGGTAAAATTTTCAAATCCAAGGGATCCCAATACATATAAGGATAGGTCTATTACATTTTTAAATTCCTCGTCCAGTTGATCTGGTGTACAGAAAATATGTGCATCATCTTGAGTAAATCCACGTACACGGGTAAGTCCATGAAGTTCTCCACTTTGCTCATATCTATATACCGTACCAAATTCCGCAAATCTTTTAGGTAGTTCCTTATAGCTATATGGTTTTGTGTTGTAGATTTCACAGTGGTGAGGGCAATTCATCGGTTTTAAAAGAAATTCCTCACCTTCCTTGGGTGTATGTATCGGTTGAAAGCTGTCTTCACCATATTTTTCATAATGTCCAGAGGTAACATATAATT
The DNA here is from genome assembly GCF_002362375.1 of Maribacter sp. UBA3344. Lineage (NCBI taxonomy): Bacteria > Pseudomonadati > Bacteroidota > Flavobacteriia > Flavobacteriales > Flavobacteriaceae > Maribacter > Maribacter sp. UBA3344. The sequence goes on from NZ_DERI01000011.1 coordinate 379,467, forward strand.
CTTTTTGACCAATATGTGGTGTAACCACCATTTCATATCCGGCTTTCTTTTGGGCTTTCTTTAAAAAGTTTTCAAGGCGTTCACGTAAGGCAGCACCTTTAGGTAGCCATAATGGTAGTCCTTGACCTACTTTTTGCGAAAAAGTAAATAGTTCTAATTCTTTACCTAGCTTTCTGTGGTCTCTCTTTTTTGCTTCTTCTAAAAGTGCCAAATATTCGGTAAGCTCTTTTTGTTTTGGAAATGAGATGCCATATATACGTGTAAGTTGTGTGTTGTTTTCGTTACCTCTCCAGTATGCACCTGCTACACTTAATATTTTTATAGCCTTTACAATACCGGTATTAGGAATGTGTCCACCTCTACATAAATCTGTAAATGTATCATGATCACAAAACGTAATGGTACCATCCTCAAGGTTTTCAATCAACTCTACCTTGTATTCGTTGCCTTGCTTTTTATAGAATGCAAGTGCATCGGCTTTTGATACCGCTCTCATTTTATAGTCGTGTTTTCCCCGGGCAATCTCTAAAGCCTTCTTTTCTATAGAGGTAAAATCTTTTTCTGAAATAGAGCCATTTGGTAATTCTACGTCGTAATAGAAGCCGTTTTCTATGGCGGGTCCTATAGTTAGTTTAACTCCAGGGTACAATTCCTCAATAGCTTGCGCTACAATATGTGAAGTTGAATGCCAAAAAGCTGTTTTTCCTTCTTTATCGTTCCAGGTGAATAGTACTAAGCTACCGTCTGTTTCTAAGGGGGTAGTGGTTTCAACAATAGTTTCGTTGAATTTTGCCGAAATAACATTGCGGGCTAATCCTTCGCTTATACTTTTTGCAACCTCTAATGGCGTAGTTGCTTTTTCAAATTCCTTGACCGATCCGTCGGGAAGTGTAATTTTAATCATTTCTTGTACATATTATAGGGTGTCAAAGATAATATGAACTATTCATGTCCGCAATAGAATAGTGTTATGTTTTGCTGTAGTCTTAAAGAAGAACTATGAGGCTTATGGTTGCTATACGATTGTTTTAGTTGGTATGGTGTTAGTTTGCCTGTAAGATTTTAATATAATCAAATATATGTATTGATTTTTTTATTAAATTTAATATCGCTTTTTTATTTTGAGTGTAAAGTGCTGTAAATAAATTGGTTGTCGTTACACATGAGAAAACCTTGTATTTATTTTATAAA